>JAGOAL010000019.1 GCA_017983975.1 Flavobacterium sp. | reverse complement strand
AAGAGTCAATATAGCTAGTAATTTTCCATGTACCTTGTGTCGCAGAATTGATAACAGGAGTTGGGTCAGTTGATGAAGATGAATTATCATCGGAACTACACATTGATGCTACGTTTAGCATAAATAAGCAAAATAAAGCCGGTATTAAGATTATTCTTTTCATTGTTTTTTAATTTAAGTTAATATTTATATTTAAAAATTCTGAAATAGTTATTTATTCCTTTTTTTTTTTAATTGTATCTTATTAACAATCTACCTTTAATTATTTAATAATAATTTTCTTAGTTTCAATCAAGCTGTTTTCTCGGTCATAAATTATTACAAAATAAAGACCTTGCTCTTTTATGTTAGTTAGATGAATTATGTTTTGTTGAGAATTTAAAACTCCATTAAGTACTTCTTGCCCTAATGTATTTACCATTTTATAACTTCCACCAATTGAGTTTGAATTATTGCCTAAATCAATAGTTATTTGGTCTTTAGCTGGGTTTGGATAAATATCAAAGGAATTATTGTTAAATGATTGATTATTTAAAGAGCTACTTTTTATACAACGAACTGAAAAACCCTCTTTCATATTGTAGGCGAATCTAATCGCATTACTAGTACCGAAGCCCAGGCTAATACTCCAACCATATGCCGTATCATACTCTGAGGTACTCCAATAACTACTCCCCGTGGTAATACGGGAGAATGTTCCAAAGTCAGAGCGAGAACCTCCTGGAAGACCTGTAAAACCGGATATATTATTGGCACCTGTGTTTGGGAATTGCCATATTCCATTACCATCTTGGATAGTTCCTATTGCTTTCATTTTTCCTCCTGAAACATTTGGATTATCTCCTCCAGCTGCGTTGGGGTCAAGACAATTTATTAGTGAACTCCATTGTCCATCACTAGCCACATCCCAACCAATGGGTGCTAGTTTTTTTCTTAGTGCAGAATTAGCTGCTGATGCCGCATCATAAATACCTGCAACAGCGTACCAATTATATAATTTCCCATAGATTGCACCTTGTGCAGGGTCGTTATTGTAATAGCACCAAGCACCTGTGGTTAGATTTGCCCATAATGTGGGGTCAGTTACCTGAGGAATAGGAGTGCCATCAGTATATTTAGTAACTTTTAGGTTTTCTTTCATCAATTCTTGAGAACATATAATTACACTGTTATATTGATTTCCATCAATATCTGTTACACCATTACCAGGCGTTTGACTGTAAATACTTGTTGTTAGCAATAAAAAAATAAAGATGTAATTTTTCATATATCTTAAGTTTTGTTAATTTGTGCAAAAAAAAAATTAGGGTTGTATGATTGTTCTCTGTTTCCGCTTTTTTCTGATTTTGACACTTTGAATCATAAAATCAAAATTGTATCTCGGTAAAATTTACCGAGATACAATTAAATAATTACACCCAACGGGTTAATTTCTAATTTTTTTCAAAAGTGAGGTAATCTGTACCTCCATTGCCACCACTAACATCAATCAATTGAATTCTAGTAGCTGTATAACTAATAATATCCCAATCATCCGTTAGATCATCTGTAAATGCATTGGGAGCCGGAGCAAGAAATGCAATATTGAAATCCAAATCATTATCCGGATTATCATCGTTAGAATTGCTAGTAGTTACCGACCAAGTTCCATTATAACTTGTAGAATTAGCTGCAGTTAATACCCCATTTGAATTAAACGTAAAGATATAATTAGAATAATTATTTGTTTCATTTACTCCATTGTCTTCATATAATGTAATTCTCCATGTTCCAGAATTTACGGTATTAATTACCGGTGTAGGATCAGCTGATGTATTTGAATTATCATCATCACTTGAACACATTGAGGCAACATTTAATATATAAACCAATGCTAAAATGGAAACTAATTTAAGCTTTTTCATACTATTTGTTTTATAGTTTATAAAGCTAAATTAGAAAAACTAATCTTTTATTCCAAATTTTCGCAATATATCCTCCATTAAACACCATCTAGTAATTGAAGATTGCAATAAATTAGCACCCACAAAAATGGTAAACCAAAACCAGTTTTCGTTTACATACATACCTAATAGCACACTAAGAATTACAAACGTTCCAGCTATTGCTCTAATTAATCTATTTATCATAATTTTATTTATTTATAAAACCTACAAGGAAATAAAACCTTGCAAGTTAATTATTAATTATTTTTCTCCCATTTTTTGCGTTCCGTGATGTAGTAAATCAATGGAACTACAATTAATGTCAATAATGTTGAAACAATTGCTCCAGCAACTAACGAAATCGCTAATCCTTGGAAAATTGGGTCAAACAAGATGATAGATGCTCCAATTACTACCGCTCCAGTGGTTAATAAAATTGGTGTTGTTCTAACTGCTCCAGCTTCAATAATCGCTTGTTTCATTGGTATTCCTTCATTCAATCGAATTTCGATAAAGTCAATCAGTAAGACTGAATTCCGAACCATTACTCCTGCTAAAGCAATCATTCCAATAAACGAAGTTGCGGTGAAAAATGCTCCTAAAACCCAGTGACCTAATACAATTCCAACTAAAGAAAGAGGAATTGCTACCATCATAACTAATGGTGTTTTGAAGTTTTGGAACCAACCCACAATCAACATGTAAATCACGATAATTACTACTAAGAAAGCAGCTCCTAAATCACGGAATACTTCTAAGGTTATTTGCCATTCTCCATCCCATTTCACTGTGAAATCACTTTCATCAGATGGCGTATCCATGTATAATTCGTTTACTTTATAGCCTTTTGGCAGTTGCATTTTTTCTAACTTCTCATTCATTCCTAAAATCGCATACACCGGACTTTCTAATGCTCCCGCCATATCAGCTAAAACATACACCACACGTTTTTGGTCTTTACGATAAATAGTATTTTGTAAGGTATCTGTTGTAACTTTTACCAAATCGCTCACAGGAACTACATTCCCACGACTACCTTTTATTTTCAAATTTTGAATATCTTGAATCGAAGTTTTGTCTTTGTCTTCTAATGAAAGTGTAATTCCAACAGGATTATTTGAACGTTCATCATACAAATTAGAAACTGGCATTTCTCTTAACAAATACATTAAATTTCCAACAATTTGTTGCGGAGCAATTCCGTTTAACATGGCTTTTTCTCTATCCACTTCTAATTTGTATTCTACTTGAGGTGCTTCTACCATCCAATCGGTATCAACCACATCTGAGGTAGTTTCCAAAATAGTTTTCACTTGGTTTGCCACTTTAATTTGGTCATCATAATTAGGTCCATACACCTCAGCAACTAACGTAGATAAAACAGGTGGTCCAGGTGGTACTTCAACGATTTTTACATTAGCGCCATATTTTTTAGCGATTTTTTGAACCTGTGGGCGAACGATTTTTGCAATATCATGACTTTGTAAATCACGATCTTCTTTATGCAATAAATTGACTTGAATATCTGCCATATTGCTTCCGCCACGCATATCATAATGACGCACCAAACCATTGAAAGTTATCGGAGCCGATGCACCTATGTAATTTTGATAATCTACCACTTCTGGAACCGTTGAAAGATATTGCGCAATTTCTTTCGTAACCGCTGCTGTTCGTTCTAACGTAGTTCCTTCTGGCATATCGATTACGACTTGGAATTCGTTTTTATTATCAAAAGGCAACATTTTAACCGCCACCGATTTCGTAAAGAACATCAAAACCGAACCGATTAACAAAACGCCTGTAATCAAAAACATTAGATTACGTTTTTTAGAATTATCTAAAAGCGGTTCTTCAATTTTTTTGTAAATTTTATAAATCCAAGACGTTTCTAAACCTTCTTCTTCTTTGTGTTCTTGCTCGTCTTTTTCATGTAATAAATGGTATCCCAAATAAGGTGTAACAGTCAAAGCCACAAACAACGATAATATCATTGCAATCGAAGCACCAATTGGCATCGGACTCATATAAGGCCCCATCATTCCAGATACGAATGCCATTGGTAAGATCGCTGCAATTACAGTGAAGGTTGCTAAAATGGTTGGATTTCCTACTTCGTTAATCGCATAAATAGCCGCTTGTTTGAACGGCAGTTTTTTCATTTTGAAATGCCTATGCATGTTTTCGGCAATAATGATACTGTCGTCCACCACGATTCCTACTACAAATACTAAAGCAAAAAGCGTAATTCTATTTAAAGTATATCCTAATAAATAGTAACTAAATAATGTCAAAGCAAACGTTAATGGCACAGAGAAAAACACCACTAATCCGCCTCTCCAGCCCATGGCTAGCATTACTAAAACGGTTACAGCAATAATAGCCACACCTAAGTGCATTAACAACTCACCCACTTTATGTGATGCTGTTTCTCCATAATTTCGAGAAACTTCAACATGAACATCTGTTGGAATAATTGTTTTCTTTAAAGCATCAACTCTTTCTAAAATTTTCTCAGAAATTTTCATTGCATCGGCCCCTTTTACTTTTGCAATAGAAATGGTTACCGCTGGATATTCAGAATTGTTTTTAGCAAATTTTTCATTGGCTTTTCCATACCCAAAAGACACATAATTTTTTGGTGTTTGTGGCCCATCTTGAATAGCTGCAACTTGTTTTAAATAAACTGGCATATTGTTGTTTACGCCCACTACCAAGTTTTCAACATCTTCAGAAGTAGCTAAAAATTTACCCGTTGTAACTAAATATTCTGTGTCATTTTGAACAAAACTCCCAGATTGCGAACTTCCGTTATTAGCCTGAATCATCTGCATAATGCTCAACGCATCTACCCCATTTTCAGCCATTTTATCTTTGTCTAAAACCACTTTTAATTCGCGCGTTCTTCCTCCAATTTCTTTGGTAATTGCAACATCTTTTACTTTTTCAACTTCCGAAGTAACTTCTTCAGCTATTTGACGCAATTGGAAATCATCATATTTTTCACTCCAAAGCGTTAATCCCAACATAGGAACATCGTCAATAGCACGTGTTTTTACCATTGGCTGATACACGCCTTGCGGAAACATATTTTGATGTTTCATCAATTCGTCATATAATTTCACATAGGAATCTTCACTATTTTGTCCTACATAAAACTGTACTACCATCATGGCTTGACCGTTCATTGCCATACTGTGAATGTGTTCAACACCTTTAATGTTTGAAATTATTTTCTCAAGTGGTTTAATTACTCTGCTTTCCACTTCACTCGGACTTGCTCCAGGATAACCCACCATTACGTCGGCCATTGGAACATTAATTTGTGGTTCTTCTTCTCTAGGAATTAAGAACGAACTGTATGTACCAATTATCATCAACGCTACCATTAATAAAATGGTTAGTTTTGAGTTGATGAAAAAATTGGCTATTTTACCTGATATACCTTCTTGCATGATTCTAATTTGTTAATGAGACAATGTGTCGATGTGCCAATTAATTGACATATTGGCTAATTGATTAATTGGCTAATTGAACTTTAGCTCCGTTAAATAATTTTCCTTCAGCTGAAACGATATATTGTTCGTCTCCTGCTAATCCTGATAACACTTCTACTTGATTGCCAAATGTTTTACCAATACGCAACCATCTTAAAATAGCAGTTTTTTCACTTCCAATAGTATAAATTCCTGACAATTGACCTTGTCTTACTAATGCGCTTTCAGGAACCATAACTACATCCGATTTCACAGAAGTTACTTCTTTTTTTGCCGTTGGAAATTGCACGTTAACAAACATTCCAGATAAAATTTGTTTATCCATTTTGTCCAAAGTTACTTTCACCAAATATTGGCCACCTGTGTTTTTTGCTGATAAACTCACTTCGGATACTTTTCCTGTTACTTCCTTGTTTAAGGATTTTACATTAATTTTTACAGGCATTCCGTTTTTTACATTCGAAATATCGCTTTCTGAAACCATTGCTGTTACTTGTAATCTTGAAGCACCTTCAATACTTACTAAAGGCATTCCTGGATTAGCCATATCACCTTCTTTTACGAAAGTATTGGTTACTGTTCCTGAAAATGGAGCTGTAATATTGGAATACGAAAATTGCGCCATCACTTCATTACGCATTTGTTTGGCTGCTTCTAAACCTGCTTTTGCCATTTCATAACGAGCGGTCATATCGTCTAATTCTTTTTGCGAAGCCGATTGTTGTGCAAACAAATTCACAAAACGATCATAATCTTTCTTAGCATTATTATAACCTGCAGTTGCTTGTGTGATTGAAGCATCAACTTGTGCTTTTTTAGCTTGTAAATCAGTATTATTGATGCTTACCAAAAGTTGTCCAGCCGAAACATTTTGTCCTACTTTTACATTCACTTTGGTTACATAACCCATCATTCTTGTGCTTAGATTCGCACTATTTTCCGATTCGATTTTACCACTTGCTGTTATATATGCGCTGTTTGAATTTTCAGTATTTCCAGCTACTTTTACTGGAATTGCAGTTAAATCAGCTACATTTTCTTTTTTATCACTTCCACAAGAAGTTAATACTATAGTTGATAATGTGATTGTAATTATTATTTTTTTCATATCGTTTATTTATTTTAATTATTTATTAGGAATACAAATTGAATAAATTTGAGAAATCTTAATACTTAATACTTAAATCTTAATACTATTTCGTTAAAAATTGTAAGTATTTTTTGGTAAAGTTATATTCGAAAACAGCTTGCAAATGCTCTAATTCTTTTTGTGCCATTTGCGTTTCAGCCATTAATAAATCGGTTGTTTTTTCTAATCCTTGTGTGAATCTGTTTTGACGAATTCTAAAAGCTTCTTGCGATTGTTCAAAGGCTAATTTGGATAAATTCACTTTGTTTTCAGCATCTACTAATTGACGATTGGTTTTACTCAATTCTAACTGACTTTGTTTTTTGTATTGTTCGGTTTCAATTTCGGCTTTTTCAAAATCAGCTTTTGCTTTTTGTGTTTTTCCAAAAGATTTAAATCCGTCAAAAACATTCCAAGATAATTGCGCACCTACTACATAGCCTTTTGCTGAAGTTTGAAACAAATGTTGGTCATATAATTCATAACTTCCAAAAGCATTTAATCGAGGTAAGAATCCGAATTTTGAAGATTGTAGCATTTTTTTGTATGCTTCCGAAGATTTTTGCATCGCTTGAATATCTTTTCTAGATTCAGAAATTGTAGTATTCATCGTTTCGATTGCAATTAAATTATCTAAAGCTTCGGTCGGCTTGTAGGTTTTTCCAGCCATGTCTTCATTTAAAAGAAAAGCTAAATAATCGGATGCATTTTGCACATTAGATTTGGCATATTGCAATTGATTAGCGATTTCATTTACGCGAACTTGCACGTTTAACAAATCTGTTTTTTGCAACATTCCGTTTTTATAATAGTTTTGTACCAATTTCAAATTGCCTTGAGCAGTTGCATTTGCTTTTTCTAATACTGTAACCGCTTTATAAGCCAATTGCAATTGCATATATGCTTTTGAAACTTCTAGTTCTAAATATTCTTTAGTGCGTTCAGTTTGTAATTGAAAAGCATCCATTTTTGCTTTAGCAGCTTGACGACCATATAAACCATCTAAATTGATCAATGGTTGTTGCACTTCTATTCGAGTGGCGAAGTTTTGCGTTTTAGCAGGATCATTTAACAATGCTGGATTAAAATCGGAGGCAGTTAAAATCTCTTGATTTAATTTTGAACCAAAAGCCATTAAGGGATTTGTAGTTGAAATACCCGTATGCGAAACATTGATGTTTGGCAAAAAGAGTGCGTTTGACTGGCGATAATCTGCACGAGCTGACTGGAACGCTTTTTCTGTTGCTTTGATTTGGAGATTTTTCTCAATGACTTTTTGCAACAACTCATTTTTTGAAATGGGCAATGTATCTTGCGCTTGAAGTTTTCCAACTCCAATTAAAATACCTAAAATTAATATTAACTTGATTTTTTTCATCGTACTTAATTTATTTGAGAACAAAAATACAATGTCAAAAATCTATTGTTGGTAACAAGAGTTACATTAGCCTGTAATAATTGTTACATAAAAAAAACGCCCCGATACATCGAGGCGTTTACTAACCAATAAAACTATAAACAATCATCAAAATGTTTGATGACTTACTTTCGAGTTCCACCATGACCTAATGCTACAACTTTTAGAATTCTAATATTCAAATAAAAGAATTTAAAAAATTGTAAGAAAGGATTTTGCATTTTGGAACGCTGTGCGTTTGATATTCTTTGTGTCATATTTTTTGAATTATGGGTGATGGGTTTTTTATTCTGGAATTAACCACCAAAAAGGTTTCATTTTTGCTTTGTAAAGAAAGGCATAGTGCAACGATAATTTTACCCAGTGCCCTGCTAAACCAATATCACCAAAGGTTTTTTTAATATCTCTTCCGCCTGTATTTGGATATTTTACATAATCTGGAACAATTGGATACGTGGTAATACTTACACCACTTCCTTGTGTCATTCCGTAACCAGCCGATGCTATGCAAGCAGCACCCATATTCCCTAAAGAGCCTTTGTGATGTAAACTTTCTTTCCCTGCTTTAATGGAATCAATGATATTATCTGCTACTAATTTTGCAGTAATTCCAGAAGGCATTCCGGTTCTTGGAGGTGCTGGAAAAATTTCGGTTCCGTTTTTACTTTTTCTTGGTTTAGAAATAGCATGTGGTGGTGCAAAAGCAATTCCAGGAGCAAAAATATTCTTATAGCTTGGGTTTTGATAGGTTTCTGGCCAATCTTGAACCGTCCACTCTTCATAAGGTCTTGGTGTATAATCGGCATCTACAACCATAAAACCTCTAAATAATTTTTCGGTTATATTTTGCCCTTCTTTATCATAGGCTTGAAAACCATGTCCTGAAAAAGCTGGAATTAGCATCCCAAAATCGAACGTTTCTGTTTTATATTCGCCTTCTAAATTTTCATAATGAACTAAACCATCTTCCACTTTTGTTACTCCAGCTCCTAAAATCCATTTGATATCGCGATCTTCAAAAATCATTTCGACCATATCTTTAGATTTCATATTGAAACCATTGTACTCCATTAGCATTCCATCCATTCCAAAATCACCTAATTCATATTCGTTAGAAATCCATGTGATTTCTGCTTTATCACGAACACCAAATTTTTGCAATTCTTTTTCTACATTTAAAATATATTCAAATGCAGCACCTTGACATGTAGCTTTGGCATGGCCTGTTCCGATTAAAATTTTTGATTTTTTATCTGATTTTTTTAATTGGTCAATCAATTTATGAAGCGCTTCTGAAGCTTTCTCTGCGTGATCGTAAGTACATACAGAATATACTTTATTGGTTTCAGGAACTAACCCTTCGGTCATATCAAAAGCTAGTTTTGGACCTGTTGCATTGATTAAATAATCGTAGGTCACTTTTTCTTGTTTACCTAAATTATCGCCATAAACACCTTCTACTAAAATATAGGGTTTTGTTTCTGTAGTATCTCCCTCTGGATGAAAAGACACTGCTTTAGCTTGTTTGTAACCAATTCCTTTTCTTTTGTATAATGGCTCTAAAGGAAAAATTACTTCCTTTGATTTCATTCTTCCAATTCCTACCCAAATATTTGATGGCACCCACTGGTAATTTCTATTAGGCGAAACTACTAATACTTCGTGTTCCTTGGATAGCTTTCTTCTTAAGTGAGCGGCTGCGGTATGACCCGAAATTCCTGCTCCTAAAATAACTATTTTTGACATTTTTATTAGTTTAATAAATCAAAATTAGTGTTTGAACGATATTTGTACAGCTACATTTGTTACATAAAAAAAACGCCCCGAAACATCGAGGCGTTTACTTTTTGTTGTATAAAATTACTCAGCTTTTTTTTCAGTTGCTTTTTTAGATGAACAACATCCACCTGTTTTTGCTTCAGAACCACAAGATTTTTTTTCTTCAGTTGAGCATGATTTTTCCGTTTTTGCTTTTTCTTTTTTTGCTTTTTGTTTTGGCTCTTGAGCATTAACATTCATCGATAACATAAAAGCAGCAACTGCCATAATTGAAACTAATTTTCTCATCTTTATAATTTTTAAATTGTTATTATTTAATTTTACTAATGTTCTTATACAAATATATATAATTTTAAAAATAGTACTCTTATTTTTTTGTTAATTTATTTTCTTACCACTTTTTCGGTGCGATAATATTTATCATCAAAGACAAATGTTATAAAAACAAGCTCTGTATTTGCTGAAGCAATACTGAAATTCATGCTTGTAATTCCTTCTTGCAAATCTTCGATATCGCCTTCTTCAACTACCTTTCCATCAATCGTTGAAATAAAATAACCTACAGATGTTGAATAAGGGATTGTGAATTGAACTTTTATGGTGTCTGTAGTCGTTGGATTTGGAGAAATGATAACTGAAAAAGGATTTCTGCCATCAATATGAGGTGTATCTAATGATGGATTTTTTATCAATTTTACTTCATAAACCGTTGGATCTGCAGAAGTTAATCCCGTTTGATTATCTGTAAAAGCTGAATTAGAAGAACTTTGAATACCGCCAAACAAATGTCCAATCACAACTTCATTTGCTGTAATATTTGACAGTTGCACTACTTCATTTGAATAATGTGGCAACGTTTTATTTGGAATAAATTCGGCTCCAGAACCTTTTAAATTGGGCATTTCAACAGGTAATTTATATTCAAATAAATCGCCATTTGCATTTCTAGAAACTCTACTAATTGTTTTAACAAACGGAACTGTATCATCTTGCACTAAAGTTGAACCTTGATAGTAATACTGACTCATTCCGCCAAAAAACAAACTGTGCATTTGATTTAGCGTTGCATCATACAAACCTACTTTTCCGCTGTGATAATTACTTAAGTATTGGTTAAAATTAGTATGCGGAAAATAACCCGATTCTTTTACATCTATTGGATATAAAAATGGCAAATCAACAGCAACTTGAAACACACCAGACGAAATCGTGTAGCCTAATTCTCCGTTTGGAAAAACTTGAGGTACTAAATTATAATCTCTTCGGTGCAAATGAAGAGGATCTGATATTTCTTGATAATTACTATAACTTAATGTCGTTCCTGAATTGGTGATACTAAATTTACGAATTGCATTCGAATACGATTGGGTAAATGTTGGGTTGTTCATTGGATTGTAACGTCCATCAAAACGGTGTCCGCCAATTAAATAAAAAGTAGCTCCAATTTTCGCCAATTGTCCTCCAGTTATTGCAAAAACATCATTTGAAATTTGCTTGAAATAAGAAGAAATTGCTGTTCCATTAACAACAGCATCAATCAAATTAGGAAGATCAATTGCTGTTAACGAATTAAATGTTTTGTGATCATTTTCTGTTGCCGAAAAAGCATATCCACCGATGATGTACAAGGCATCACCGTCTTGGTAAAAATTCATATTGGTAGATTGCAATTGCTCTTTGAGACCAGTTTCTAAAGTATTCACAGAAGCCGACCACGTTTGTTGTGTAGCGATATCTACCACATATATATCGGTATTATTTTGTGCTCCCGGAAAAGCATTGAAAGGTTGGCGCGCATGAATACCATCTTTTCTTCCTCCAATAATGAGCCATTTGCCATTGTGTTGTCCAAAAGCATAAGAATGTAAACCCGGCAAACCTGAAACCGTTACCGGTGTTAAAACTACATCATATTCAAATGTAGTTTGCGCTACTGCCGTAGGTAGAACAAACAATAAAAGTGCGATTATATATTTTTTCATAGTATTATTTCTTAGGAGTTTGACAACCATTTGCGCCACAACCTGCATTAAAAATGGCTTGAATTAAAAAGAATATACCAAACGCCACTAAAAACCACTCTTGCGTTTCATAGGCTTGAAAAAATAAAAATAATGCAAATGCCAATCGAATGAATCGAATGGCGTGCCAATTTGTGAAGAGAATATTTTTCATAACAAAATAATTAGCAACAAATGTATGTCTTTACTAATTTTTTGAATGTATCAAATGTTACTTAAAACTGAAAGTAAATAAACGGTTGTGGTCCGGCAGATGCGGTGGCATAAACTACCCAAAATACAAAACCTAAAACTACAGCTTTTAAGAGTAACGGAAGTGCTTTGAACGTATTTTGCATTAAGTTAACCAATTTTTCAGGAAGAAAATGCCAAATAAATCCGATGCCCATTAATAAAAATACATTTTTATATCCTGAAATAATAACCATCCATTGATCGATATCAAAAGTAACTTTTCCGATATTTTGAATGACTTCAATTGCAGTTACAAAATCTTTCGCTCGGAAGAAAATCCAACAAAAAGTTACAAAATGAAAAGTCAACAACACTGCAATTGCTGTCCAAATTAAACTAAATAGATTCTTTTTTGAATTGTCTTTTGTTGGGAAATATTCCAAAACTATTTTATGAATCGCTAAGGCTATTCCGTGCAGAGCTCCCCAAATGATAAAACGTAAACTAGCACCATGCCACAATCCTCCTAGTAACATAGTAGTTAAAAGATTTACATTGGTAAACATAGTTCGTTCTTTGTCTTTTGATAGTAAAAAAGTCATTATAAAAGCAATAGCACTTCCTACCGAAATATATAATGGAACATGACTAGTTCCAATAAATGAAATGCTCCATAAAATCAATATAAAAAAGAACAATGCAGGAAATAAAAACCCCGCAAAAGTTCCTTTTCTATTTCCTCCTACTGAAATGTACAAGAAATCTTTCAACCAAGTTGATAATGAAATATGCCATCTGCGCCAAAACTCGGTAATCGAAGCAGATTGATAGGGCGTTCTGAAGTTGGTTGGTAATTTAAACCCTAATAATAACGCAACCCCAATCGCCATATCTGAATATCCTGAAAAATCACAATAAATTTGGATGGCATAACCATAAGAAGCCATTAAATTTTCAAAAGCCGTATAACTAGAAGGCGCATCAAAAACACGATCTACAAAATTTATAGAGATATAATCTGAAATTACAGTTTTCTTTAACAAACCTCCTATAATTAACAATAAAGCTCTATTTACCTCTTCTTTAGTAATATTTAATTTCTGATAAATTTGAGGTAAAAAATCTTTGGCTCTTACAATTGGTCCGGCGACTAACTGCGGGAAGAAAGACACAAAAAACAAATAATCGACATAGTGTTTGGTAGGTTCAATTTCTTTTCGATATACCTCAATAATATAACTAATCGATTGAAATGTATAAAACGAAATTCCAACGGGAAGTATGATTTTTTGAAACGCAAAATTTGCTCCTGAAACCGAATTATAAGTATCAATAACGAAATTAGTATATTTAAAATACCCTAAAAAGCCAAGATTTAAAATAACACTAAACGCTAAACATACTTTCTTGTAAAAAACACTTGTGGTTCGGTGTACTAAATTACCTAAATTATAATCCACTACAGAAGAAGCAACCAATAATAAAAAGTAAACTCCACTTGATTTATAATAGAAAAATAATGAAAACGCAATTACATAAACCAATCGCTTATAGAACGTATTTTGTAACGAAATATAAATAGCATAAAAAACAATAAATAAACCTAAAAACAAACCCGAATTAAACAACAAAGGCTCTTTTGGATTGTAAATAAACCAATTTTTAACGATATCTAACGTTATAGTTCCAAAGGTTTCCGTAAACCAATTTTGTATTGAAAAAAGTGCTATCACAACTATTTTGTTGATTTATATAATTCATACGATTGTAAAAAGGCTTCAAAAAATAAATCGGCTTGTTTCTCATAACCAATTTTGGAATAATGCACTTTATCTCGCGCCATTAATCCTTTTGCAGCATTTTTAAAAATATTTTTATTTCCGCCAAAAACTTCAAATAGATCCCAAACTGCATATCCCATTGCATGTGCATTTTCTTTGATCTTTACTGCATAATTTGCAATATAAGTATTGGTATATTTTCGATGTAAAACCGAAGGCGGTGGTGACGTAACAACGATTGACACCTGCGGTGCTTTTAATTTAATTGAGGCAATCATTTGATCTAATTGAGAAAAATATTGATCTGCCGATTGCTTATCAAAACTTTCATTTGTTCCTAAAGAAATAACAATTAAATCGGGTTGCAATGCAGGTAATTGCTCGAAAAATAAAGGAAATTTATTATAATCAGCGCATTTAGCACCATTAACCCCAATCCCGCTGTATATAATTCCAGCTGAATTATTTTCTAAAATTAATCCGTTTAATGCAAACTCATTTATTTGTTGATTGGGAACAATTGCAATCTTATTTAATGGTTTTTCTGTTTGAAAATCATTCGAAAAAATAGTCGGACTCAAATCTATTGGAACAAATTCTGTTTTTGTAACAAATCTAGGTTGCTTTTGTTTAGAAGGAATTGTTAGTATTTTTCCATCCCGAATCATATCGCTTTTTAACCCATTTGCTTTTTTTAAGGCTTTTAATGAAACATTGTATTTATCGGCAATTCCGCCTAATACTTCACCAGGCTTAACTTTATATGTTACTCGTTTAGGTACTTTTATTTCAATGATAGTATTTTTACTGGAAACCGAAACATCAAATAAGTCAGTGTTTTGTGGAGTAATTATTTTTAAATGGGTAAAATGATATTTTGGATCCTTAACTTCTAATTGTATTGAAAAATCGGATGTAGCTGTTTCTAAAGCGATACCACTCAATCCAACAGGTTTTGAACGATCGGCATATAAATTTCGCACACTTTGAAAATCACCCGATGCGGTAAATCTAATGGGAGCACTATTATTCGTTTTTGCAACGCTATAAGGGAACGTAAACCCAAAACCGGCATTTCCAAAAGCATCTTGCATTTTATTTCGAATTCGAGCCGTAAATAAATCGGCTTGTATGTGCGAATCTCCAATATGTACTACATTTAATTTTCCTGTTTTTGTTTGTTCTAATTGATATAATCGTTCATAAAAAGCAACAATAGCACTAGCATTTTGAATTGAATTTTTATCAAACGTAACCTCAGCTGAATCAACAATTGTTGAGTCAATCACTACAAAAGTAGAATCTACTTCTTGTGCAAAACTGAAGGAAGACAATAAAAATAAAAATACTATTATGCTATTCTTCATGTATAGAATCGTTTTTGATGACAACAGCATCTTTTTTTATGGGCGTTATTGGTTTACGTTTTTTTCGTAAATTTTTATACGTTTCATATCCTTGGTTAATTTGACTATAAATAATATTAGCCACTTCTTTTGCTCCACGATGATTAAAATGGGTATAATCTTTATTTGCTTTTGCAGGAACTGCTTCTACCCATTGAACCATTGAACCGTTACCTCCCATTAAAGTATATAAATTAACGAAACTTGATTCTGATTTGATAGCATATCTTTTTTGAGCCGTATTCAAAGGAACAACAGCCGAATCTGTTTTCATTACTAAATCATATTTTGTTGATTTATCGGCCGTTGAAATAATTAAAATTGACACTCCCGGAAAACATTCTTTCAAATGTTGAACCACTTTAGTCATACGTTTTTCATACCATGTATAGTCTAACGTACCATAATTCAATACATTCGCTCCATATTGCAACACAATTAAATCATAATCTAATTTTGCATGAAATGCTTTCATAGTAGCGGCATCAAAAGTTCCAAGTGGTAATCCCGAATTTCCTCTATTTGAAAAATTATCAACATGAACCCCTTTTCCATCATCAAAATTAACGCCGTAAAAAGGAATTGAATCGGCTTTTGAAAAATTAACTTTAAGACTTTTTAAATTTCCATCTGACAAGGTCAAGGTATTCAAAAGTGAATTAGGATATAATTTTTTGCCAATAGTATCTCCAGCCGTACAAAACACTTTTCCGGACTTATTAGAAGAACTACCATAGAATAATGTAGGTTTGGGCAACTCTGTAGCAAACTTAGTTTTTGTTGCTTTGAATTTTACCCAAGCTATATTTGAAGTATCATTAGCAAAAAATACATGTCCGTTAACACCAAAAGCTCTTGAAGGACGTTTTACTTTTAAATAGGATTGTGTTTTCCAATTTCCCGAAAACTCGTGTGTAATTGAACTTCTTGAACTGGCTGATTCAGAAGTAATATTAACAAAACCAACGCCTTTTCCGCCAAATCGCTCTTGTAAATACGTTCTAAAATCTTTCACAATTAAGTCACCATCGGTCATTGAATCACCAAAATAGGCTATGCGAACATTTCCTTGTTTTTTAGTTTCTAATTGATATAATTTTTCGAAAAAAGTAACCAAATATTGATTTCCTTGATATTCATCAAATGTTTCATCAGGAAATTTTATTCCGTTTACTACTTTAAAGTCAATAATTGAATTAGACAACGTATCTTTTTCTTTTATGGCACCCTCTTCGGCAATTGCTTCAAGCAACAAACTATCAACCACTACGTTTTTAGAGTTAACTGTGCTTTCTGGAAAAATTTTCTTGGGTAAAAATTCTTTAAAAACAATAAAAGATAGGGTTGAGAAAACCACTACCAATAATGCCTGAATAAAATATTTTGATGTATTCATTTAATAAAATTCCAATTTTTTAAATTCCAAAATCCAAACTAGAAACTCCCTACTCCTAACTCACTACTCAATTTACATTCGTTCAGGAACTTCAATTCCTAACAACTGAAAAGCATTTTTAATGGTATTTCCAACCGATTTTGACAACTGTACTCTAAACACTTTTTTATCGTGATGTTCTTCGCCTAAAATTGAAACTTGCTGATAGAACGAGTTGAACTCCTTAACCAAATCATACGTGTAATTTGCAATCAACGCTGGACTATGACTCTCAGCTGCGTTTTGAATAACTTCAGGAAATAGTTGTACTTGTTTGATCAATTCTTTTTCCTTTTCATGTAGTTCTAATCCCGAAATTGAAATCGAAGTATCAAAATCTGCTTTTCGTAAAATAGATTGAATTCGAGCATACGTATATTGTATAAACGGACCCGTATTTCCTGCAAAATCAACTGATTCTTCTGGGTTGAACATCATTTGCTTTTTCGGATCTACCTTCAACATGTAATATTTTAATGCACCTAAACCAATTGTCTTGAACAATATCGCTTTTTCGGCATCTGAATAACCATCCAGTTTTCCTAAATCTTCTGAAATAGTTTGAGCTGTCGTCGTCATTTCTGCCATTAAATCATCAGCATCTACCACAGTTCCTTCACGCGATTTCATTTTTCCTGAAGGCAATTCTACCATTCCATACGACAAATGATACAAACTGTCTGCCCAATCAAATCCTAACTTTTTCAAGATTAAGAATAACACTTTGAAATGATAATCTTGCTCGTTTCCAACGGTATACACCATTCCACCCACATCTGGAAAATCTTTCACACGTTGGATCGCTGTCCCAATGTCTTGCGTCATGTAAACCGCTGTTCCGTCTGAACGAAGCACGATTTTACGATCTAAACCATCAGCAGTTAAATCAATCCAAACTGAACCATCAGGATCTTTCTCAAAAATACCTTTTTCTAAACCAAACTGTACTACTTCTTTTCCAAGTAAATAGGTGTTTGATTCGTAATAATAGCTGTCAAAATTTACGCCAAGGTTTTTGTATGTTTGTTCGAAACCATCATACACCCATTGGTTCATGGTTTTCCAAAGTGCAATAACTTCTGGCTTTCCATTTTCCCAATCTAAAAGCATTTGTTGTGCTTCTAAAATAGAAGGTGCTAGTTTTTTTGCTTCGTCTTCGGTTTTACCTTGAGCGATTAATTCAGAAATTTCTTTCTTGTACTGTTTGTCAAATTCAACGTAGAAATTCCCAACCAATTTATCACCTTTCAATCCTGTTGATTCTGGCGTTTGTCCGTTTCCGAATTTTTGCCAAGCCAACATCGATTTACAAATGTGAATTCCTCTATCGTTAATGATTTGTGTTTTATATACTTTTTTTCCTGAAGCCTTTAAAATTTCGGCAACCGAATACCCTAATAAATTATTACGAATATGTCCTAAATGCAATGGTTTGTTCGTGTTTGGTGAAGAATATTCAACCATAACTGCCTTATCTCCCTTTTTTGGCGCTACAAAACCAAATGTTTCGTTGTTTTTAATTGCATTGAAAAATTCTACATAAAAAGCATCCGAAATCACGATGTTTAAAAACCCTCCTACTACATTGAACTTAGCCACTTCATTTACGTTTGCTACTAAGTAATTTCCTATTTGAGTTCCTATTTCAACCGGATTGCCTTTTAATGCTTTTACCAACGGAAAAACGACCATAGTTATATCACCTTCAAAATCTTTCCTAGTAGCCTGAAATTCAATTTTTTCGATCGATAAATCGAATAATTCATGAACTGCTTTTTGGATGTGCAATGTTAATGTGTGATGTAATGTCATTTTTACCTAATTTTTAGAACGCGCAAAGGTAATAAATAGTAAGTAGTGATTTTTAAATAGTCCTTAGTTTTTTTAACTTTTTATAAAATTATTTGTATAAAAATGTAACAATAAAGTCCTTTTTTAGTCTACTAACTAAAACATTTACTATCATTAACTATTTAAAATGAAATTAAAATTAATTATTACCTGCCTTTTATGCAGCTTTTTTTATGGATTTTCTCAAAATTCGGGAAGTATCAAAGGAAAAGTAATCGACAAAAATTCGAAACAAGCGTTGCCTTACGTAAATATTGTAGTTAAAGACAATAACAAAATTGTTACAGGAGGCGTAACTAAAGATGATGGCAGCTTCACAATCAATCAGTTAGCACTTCAAAAATACACTATTGAAATTCAGTTTATTGGCTATACAACTAGTATAAAAAATATTGATTTAACTAATGATGCTAATTATAATTTTGGGGTAATTGCTATACAAGAAGATGTTACCGAATTAAAAGAAGTTCAAGTAGTTTCAGAACGATCTAGTATGGTTCAAAAAATTGATCGAAAAGTCATCAATGTGGGAAAAGATTTGATTGCATCTGGCACAACTGCTTCTGAAATAATGAACAACATTCCAACGGTTAGTATTGATCCTCAAACTAAAGAAATAAGTATGAGAGGCAATAGCAATGTGCGTGTTTTAATAGACGGTAAACCATCGAATGTTTCCATTGAGCAATTATTACAGCAAATTCCTTCGGCATCGATTAAACAAATTGAATTAATAACCAATCCTTCAGCAAAATATAACCCAGAAGGAATGAGCGGAATAATCAATATTATTTTGCATAAAAATTCGCAAGATGGTTTTAATGGTTCTATCAATACGGGAGTTACCTTTGGAATTACACCAAAAACGAATTCGGCTTTAAACCTCAATTATCGTGTAGGAAAAGTGAATTTTTATACCAATTATGGTTTCAATCACGGGATTAATGCCAATAACGGTTTTGTAGACAGCGAAAGACCTGGTCAAGAAAACTATCAAGATTTTAAATTTAAAAATAAAAATAGTTCGCATTTGATTAAATTAGGAATGGATTATTACATCAACGATAAAAATACCTTATCTGCCTATACCAATCAAAGTTTTACTATTGGTTCAGGAACCGGATTAACCACCGTTGTTTATGAAAATTTGATTAATAGAAATACCACACAAATTTTTGGAAGTTCAAGCAATAATAAAAACCAAACCTACGATGTAGTTTTTAAACACGATTTTGACAAAAAAGATGAAAATTTAGAACTTCAATTGAATTATTCACATACGGTAAATGATGAAAATACAAAATATAATGAAACCGTTTTCAATCCAACGCAATCATACGATCGCACTAATTTAGTTAACGGAACAACCGATTATTTTCAATTTAATGCCGATTATGTTAACCCAATATCTGAAAGTACTAAAATTGAATTGGGTGTTGAAACTCGAATTCAAAATTCGGGCAATCGATTTAACGATATTAATCCTAGTTTTTCTAGTGCAAATAATGCCTTTGATTTTGGGAGAAATATTTATTCGGCTTATACCAATGTTAGTAAACAAATTGGAAAATGGAGCGGTCAATTAGGTGTTCGTTTAGAATATTTTGATTTGGATGCCAATTTTGCCATCAATGAAACCAATCCGGCTTTTAGTGATACACAAAATATTTCGGATGATTTATTTACCGTTTATCCTTCTGCATTTTTTACTTATACGGCAAATGAAAATAATTCCTTTAACTTCAATTATTCGAGAAGAGTTGACCGACCAAGTATAGGGCAAATTAGTCCAATTAGAGAATGGACCACACCTTTAATGGAATCGAGAGGTAACCCAGGATTGGATCCACAATTCACTAATTCATTTGAAGTAAATTATACCCGAAACACAAAATTAGGTTCAATTACAAGTGGTGTTTTTTATAGAAACATTTCTGATGAAATTTCGAGAACAGTTTATAATGACCCAAACAACGTGAATAGAAATATTTTATCATATGATAATTTTGACAACAATAATGCCTATGGTATTGAGTCTTCAGCTAATTTAAAATTCACAAAATGGTGGTCGGTTAATGCGAGTGCTGATGTGTATTTTAAAACAGCTAAAGGAACCATTCAAAATGCATCTACTAATACATTAGAAAATGCTGAAGTAGATGTAACCACATTTAACACGAGAATCAACAACAGTTTTACAGCCACTAAAGATTTGCGTTTTCAATTATTTGGAATGTATAGAGGACGCGACAAAGGCTTACAATATGACAGAAAAGCAATGTATAAGATGGATTTTGGAGCTACCTATAACATCTTAAAAGGAAAAGGAACTATCACTGCACGCTATAATGACGTATTTGAAAATATGCGTTTTGCGTTTGATGGAAACATTCCGTTTAGACAACAAGGAGCATTTTATTGGGAAAGTCAAACATTTTATGTGGGATTCAACTATATTTTTGGAGGCGGAAAAAACCGTGCTTTAGCTAGAAAACAAAGAGACGCCAACGAAACTCAAGGCGGTGGCGGAATGTTCTAATTTAGCTATTAGGCATTAGGCAAAAGAAAAAAGCGTTCTGAAAATTTCAGAACGCTTTTTTTGTTTCTGTTTTGTAGATTTTTTTAATCTTTTAAACTATAAGTTTATATTTGATAAGTTTATTTTAACTCAAAATGATTCAACCATTCTTTTTTAGTAATAAATTTTCCAAATTTATTCTTCTGCGTAAAAATTGCTTTTTGTTTTATATCAAGTAATAAAGTATCAGGTAAAAAATCATTATCATAAGGTTTTATTAAGAAGATAATTGTATCGCCTTTTAATAAATATTGACCATTAAATTTTTCTTCATAACCTAAAAATCCATTTAAGTGATTTTCACATGTTCCATTTTCTCTAAAAATTAATGTGTAATGAGCAAGATCATCTTTTAAAGTCCCAGTATATTTTCTTTTTGATTTAAACAATTCAGATTCTAAAATATAATTTGAAAAAATGAACAAAATAAAAACAACATGTGCTCCAACGATTATTTTATTTGATTTAATTCCGTTTTTTGCAATTTTATTTAAAGTTATAAATAGTGTAAAAACATACAATAATAATATTGGAATAATTATATACCAATATTGAAATAGATGAATTATCATTCCTCCAAAATTGTCTGTAATATTCCAACCTATCATTCCTAAAACAGATAATAAAGTTAAAAGTTGAAATGCACTTACTTTTTGCATAAATTTTTTTTTCTTTGTTCTATTCTCTAAAAATTACCATCTAATAATCACACTTCCCCAAGTAAAACCAGAACCAAAAGCAGCCAAAACAACTAAATCACCCGATTTAATTTTACCTTGTTCCCAAGCTTCGGTTAACGCAATTGGAATAGATGCTGCGGTGGTATTTCCATATTTTTGAATATTATTGAAAACTTGATCATCGGTTAAACGGAACTTCTGTTGGATGAATTGCGAAATTCTCAAATTAGCCTGATGTGGTACCAAAAGATTTATATCGGAAACTTGCAAATCATTCGCTTGTAACCCTTCATTTATAACTTCGCTAAAACGAACAACCGCGTTTTTAAACACAAACTGACCGTTCATATATGGAAAATAACTTTCATCATTAGGATCATTATCGGCAATAATATCGGTTACCCAACGTTTTCCCATTCCTGGAGCAATTAACGCTAATTCTTCAGCGTGTTGCCCTTCTGAGTGCAAGTGAGTTGATAAAATTCCTTTGGTCAAATCTTCCTCTCTTGAAAGTACTGCTGCACCTGCTCCATCACCAAAAATTACAGAAACGCCTCTTCCTCGAGTGGTCATATCCAATCCGGTAGAATGTAATTCGGAACCTATTACTAATACATTTTTATACATTCCGGTTTTGATGTATTGATCAGCTATTGAAATCGCATACACAAATCCCGAACATTGATTACGAACATCTAATGCACCAACTGTTCTCAAACCCAAATCGCGTTGTACTAAAACACCTGGTCCAGGAAAATAATAATCAGGACTTAAGGTAGCAAAAATGACAAAATCAATATCTTCCTTAGCCACACCCGAACGCTCAATTGCAATTTTAGCAGCTTTTACACCCATTGAAGTGGTGGTATCTTCTCCTCTAATTACATGTCGGCGCTCTTGAATTCCTGTGCGCTCTTGAATCCATTCGTCAGTGGTTTCTATAATTTTTGATAGGTCATCATTAGTAACTATATTTTCGGGAACATAATATCCTAATCCTGATATTTTTGAGTGGTACATAGCTTTATCGAATTAAATTTTAGGGTACAAAAATACGAAATAATTAAATTGGGATTATTTAATTCTCGTTAGTTATTGTTAAAAAAACCTTACTTCCTGTTTCCAATTCCTTTTCACTTTCAAAAAAAAGAGTTTGGTTTTCAAATTTAGCCTCTATAAGGTATTGATTTCCTCTAAAATAAGAAAAAAGCACTTCAACGACTAGATCTGAATTGTTAGTAATTTTCAACCGATGTGGATAAACCAAATATTGTTTTCCTTTAAAGACAAATTCATTCACATCGCCAAAAAGGGATGCAATATATTTGTTAGTTAACTGATTATAAATTTCTTTTGGTTTACCAATGGCGATTGTTTCTCCATCTTTTAATATTAATACTTCATCTGCAAAGGATAACACATCGGTACTATCATGAGTTGCAACAATACACGTTATGTTTTTTTGTTTTAAATAAGCAAACAATTTTCTTCGAAGACTGTTTTTTCTAAAATTATCAATATGACTAAATGGCTCGTCTAACAATAAAACTTCGGGTTCAAGGGCTAAAACTTTTGCTAATGCAACGCGCTGCATTTGTCCGCCACTTAAAAACTTTGCTTTGGTATTCGCATAATTAGTCATTTCAACAATTTCAAGCAACTCTTCAATTCTCGCTTTTTTCTCTTCTGGAAAAAAATTAGACAAATACTTTCCTACGTTTTCGGCAACAGAAATAAATGGCATTAAATCAAAATCTTGAGCTAAATATTTCATGAAAGGCATTCCCGGAATCAAATGATATTTTGGGCCTTGAACTTGAATTGAATTCCAAAAAATATTTCCGTCCTTTAAATCATATAAACCATACAACGCTTTTAACAACGTACTTTTCCCACAACCACTTTCGCCAATAATAGCAAAATTAGCACCTTTTGGAACAGTAAAGGAAACGTTATTAATATTTATTTCATTGATATAGGAGAAGGATATGTTTTCTGCTTTAAGCATTTATTTTTTTTACAAAGATATAATTAAAAATTATGTCAATTTGTCACCAAATGAAAATTGGTATTCCTTTTGAAGTAAATACATCATCAAATTGTTTAACTAAAATTTTAAAAAATGGCATCAGGAAAAATTAACGTTTCTGTAGAAAACATCTTTCCCTTAATTAAAAAATTCTTGTATAGCGACCACGAAATTTTCCTTCGTGAATTAGTATCAAATGCAACCGACGCTACTTTAAAATTAAAACATTTAACTAGTATTGGTGAAGCTAAAGTTGAGTATGGCAATCCAATAATCGAAGTTAAAATTGATAAAGAAAACAAAAAACTACACATCATTGATCAAGGTCTTGGAATGACGGCAGACGAGGTTGAAAAATACATCAATCAAATTGCATTTTCGGGTGCGGAAGAATTTTTAGAGAAATATAAAGATTCTGCCAAAGATTCAGGTGTTATTGGTCATTTTGGACTTGGATTCTACTCTGCATTTATGGTGGCTTCAAAAGTAGAAATCATCACAAAATCATACAAAGATGAACCAGCAGCGCATTGGACGTGTGATGGAAGTCCAGAATTTTCATTAGTTCCTCACGATAAAACAGATAGAGGTTCGGAAGTAATTTTGCACATTGCGGAAGATTCATTAGAATTTTTAGAAGAGTCTAAGATTCGTGAATTATTAACAAAGTATAACAAATTCATGCCTATTCCAATTAAATTTGGCACGAAACAAGAAGCACTTCCAAAACCAGAAGACGCTCCGGAAGATTACAAAACAGAATATAAAGAAGTTGACAACATCATCAATAATCCAAATCCGGCATGGACAAAACAACCAGTGGATTTAACCGATGAAGAATATAAAAAATTCTATCACGAATTGTACCCAATGCAATTTGAAGAACCACTTTTTAATATTCATTTGAATGTAGATTATCCGTTTAACTTGACCGGAATTTTATATTTTCCTAAAATGTCTGCCGATTTACAATTGCAAAAAGATAAAATTCAATTGTATCAAAATCAGGTGTATGTAACTGATAATGTAGAAGGAATTGTACCCGAATTTTTAGGCATGCTAAAAGGGGTAATTGATTCGCCAGATATTCCGTTGAATGTATCGCGTTCTTATTTGCAAGCCGATGGAAATGTGAAGAAAATTTCAAATTACATTACCCGAAAAGTTGCCGATAAATTAAAATCGTTATTCAATGAAAATCGGGAAGATTTTGAACAAAAATGGAACGATATTAAAATTGTTTTGGAATATGGAATGCTTTCCGAACCAAAATTTTATGAAAAAGCAGGTGATTTTGTAGTGTATCCAACGACTGAAGAAAAATACTACACTTTAGCTGAACTAAAAGAAACACTTGCTCTAAATCAAACTGATAAAAACGGAAAACTAGTTGTATTGTATGCGTCAAATAAAGAAACACAACACAGTTATATAGATATTGCAAAGGCAAAAGGATATCAAGTCTTATTGCTAGATTCGCCAATTGTTTCGCATTTAATTCAAAAATTAGAAGCTGATAATGAGAACCTAACTTTTGCTCGAGTTGATGCCGATCATATTGATAAATTAATTGAAAAAGAGGAAGTTCAAATTTCGAAATTAAGCGAAGACGAACAAACGAACTTAAAAGCGGTTTTAGAGGCAATTGTACCAAAAGCAAATTATACCGTTCAGTTAGAACCAATGGACAGCAACGCTGCGCCTTTTATGATTACACAACCCGAATTTATGCGGAGAATGAAAGAAATGAGCGCTTCTGGCGGCGGTGGCATGTTTGGCATGGGCAACTTCCCAGACATGTATAATTTGGTCGTAAATTCAAACTCTACTTTAGCCACTACCATTTTACAAACCGAAGATAAATCAGCACAAGAATTGTTAGTAAAACAAGCGCTAGATTTAGCAAAAATTTCGCAAGGCTTATTAAAAGGTGAAGAATTAACGGCTTTTGTAAAACGTAGTTTTGAAACGTTGAAATAATTCAAAGTTTTTCTGAACTTTATTCAGAAAATAATTTAATCCTGATAGGCTTGAAACCTGTCAGGATTTTTTTTATTATCCAACTTAATATTTTGTAAATTTGAACCACAAAATAAATTAACATGACACTTTCAATAGAAACACCTACACTACTTTTTTCGGCCACTTCATTAATTTTATTGGCTTACACTAATCGATTTTTGACCATTGCACAAATTATTAGAAGTTTGAAAAAGAGTTACGAAGACAATCATAACAAAAGTATTTTATTAGAAATCAAAAATTTGAACCTGCGCTTAACGCTCATTCGTTATATGCAGCTTTTTGGAGTTATGTGCTTGTTTCTTTCGGTTTTTGCCATGCTTTTGCTCTATATTGGACAAGAAACCATTGGAATTTATATTTTTGGCGCAAGCTTACTTTGTTTGCTTATTTCATTAGGAATTTCTTTTTGGGAAATTAGTATTTCAGTTATTGCACTTCGTGTTCATTTAAAAGATTTGAGCGAACATATTAAATAATTATACTAATTTCCGATGGCTGGCTGATCGTCTTTTTTGTCATTATTCAATATTATTCCTTCTTCTTTAGCTAATTTATTTTTCGTAGGAATTTTATAATTTAACGATAAACCAATACGTCTAGAATCATTTTTACTTTCATAAATTAAATTGGTTCCTAACGCGTTAAATCCTTGTTCATTAGTATTAAAAATATCGTTACAATATAAAGAAACCGATAAATTATTATCTAAAAATTTCTTAGCAAAAGTAACATCAAACTGATGGCTAAAAGGCACTCTGTTTTCAAAATAGTAATAATTTCCGCCGGTAGACGACGTATTATAATTTGCTGTAAATTTAATTTTACTTGGCAAAACAATTTGCGACATGGCATTAAAAAACCACAATCCTTTGCTTTCAACATCTGGTAAAATGTGTTTTTGATGTCCTACATACAGATATAAGAAGTTAATCTCATCGGGATTAAAATCAAATTTCAACGTTTCTTTTAAACCTTTGGTAAACAACATATAAGGAATGGGTAAACCAAAATTAAAATTATGAATCGTTATTTGCGGAATATTTTCTGAAATACTTGCAGCGCCACTTCCATCTGCTATTATTCTGTTCATTACCTGATTATTGGCATCACTTCTTGAATAACTCACAAAAAAGTACTCAAAGGCACTAATTTTAACTTCATAATTATCAAAAATAGTTGGTTCTAAGTTTGGGTTTCCAAAAATGGACACATTCGGATTTTGATAACTGGTATTATTCGGATTTAGCGCAGATGTATTCGGCAAACTTATCTTTTTGTTGTAATTCGCATTTACAAAAACTTGCGGAATTATATTATATTGAAGCGTAGCATTTGGAAAAAAACGAGTTTGTTTAAAAGGAATTAATTTAGCTGAATCGGTATTTCCTGTAATTGAATACGATTCTAATCTTCCACCCATAATGAAATCAAATTTGTTGTAAGAAGTTTGAAATTCGGAATATGCAGACAAAGTAGTTCGTTGGTAATCTAGATTTGTTACTCCTAAATTTAATGCTTCAAATTCTAATTTATCAGCTAAAATACCCGATGAAAATTTTGTCTTATCTAAAACTGAAAGGTCTTGCGAATAATCGGTTTTAAACTGATAAAATAATTGGTTAAATCCGTTATCTAAAACAGAATTTCCTGAAGTTCTATTCATCAATTCAAAATCATTCTTAACGGAATTAGCATTAAATCTAAAATCTAACTTTTTTGACTTATCTGTAAAACGCTTTTGATAATTAATAGCTACATCGTTTCGATCCAGTTCATTATTGCTTTTATCACTCGATTGAAAACCTACTCCGCTTGCATCAACTAAAGCATTATTATTTGAAGTAGAAAAATCATAATTGACTAAAAGTCGGTCTTTTTTAAAATCAAATTTTAAACCTGTTTTGAAGAAATAAAAACGATTAATTCGATCGGAAACATTTTTTGACAACACTACATTTTCATTCCTAAAATTAGTTCGTTGGTATCCTTCATTATAATTTTGACCCGCTTGTATTTGCCATCCAAACCATTTATTCTTAGAATTTAACAACAAACTATTATTTAATCGATGACGCGATTGGTCATATTTTGTATAACTATACCCATTTGAATAAGTGGCAGATAGGTATTTTTTAGCATTTTTTGACGTTATAATATTAATGATTGCTCCTCCAGACGTAGCCGGAAATTCGGCTCCAGGCTGGGTAATAATCTCTACTTTTTCAATTGAATTTGCAGGTAAACTCTCTAAATAAGAAGTTAGTTCATTAGAATAAATGTTCAAAGGTCTAGTATCCATAAATACTTCCAGTTGCTTGCCTTGATACATCATTCCTGCCACATCTGACACAATTAACCCGGGTAACTTTTTCAATCCTTCCATTAAAGAGCCCGAATTTAAATGACTTTGTTCCGAAAAATCAAAAATGGTGCGATCAGCTCTTTGGTCAATACTTTTCTTTTTTGATCCTACTACGACCTCTTTTAATTCAGCGGTTTTAATTGTGTCTTTTGAAGTTTCGTTTTGGGCAATAATCAATTGAGAAAGAAGTACTACTGTAAAAGTCAAAAAATATTTCATGGTAAGAATTTAATAGTTGTTAGTTGACAAATTTTACTTTTTGTTACAACATAACTGAATTTAAATACAATTAGAGCTGAAGTTAGTAGCTTACTATTTAGCAATAACAGCTATATTTGCTCTCCCAATATTATTATATGTCTGTAAAAAACAGTATTAAAGGTGTAGTTTTAGTTGCTCTTGGCGCTACAAGTTATGGAATGTTAGCCACATTTGTAAAACTAGCTTATAAAGAGGGCTTTACCACAGCAGAAGTTACTTCTTCGCAATTCATTTATGGAATAATTGGCGTTTTATTCATCAATTTATTTCAAAGAATCAAAAACAAGAACAGCGCCACAAAAGCCAATTCAAAAAATATTTTGCACTTAATGATCGCCGGAACTTCCATGGGAATGACGAGTGTTTTCTATTATTTAGCTGTAAAATATATTCCGGTATCTATTGGAATTGTTTTGCTTATGCAAACTGTTTGGATGGGTGTTTTACTCGAATGGTTTTTAGATAAAAAAGCACCTTCGTTACAAAAGACACTAGCCGTTTTGGTAGTAATCATTGGAACTGCCTTTGCCATCAATATCTTTAAAATCAATTTCAACGATACAACTATCGATTGGACAAAAGGACTATTTTGGGGATTATTAGCCGCTGCTTCCTTTACAACCACAATGTTTACCGCTAATAAAGTGGCACTGGGAATTTCATCTGCGCAACGAAGCCTTTTTATGCTCTTAGGTGGTGCTATTATTGTTTTTGGTTTTGGACTTTACACTCAAACGACCGAATTTAATTTTGAAATTTTCACCAAATGGGGAATTGTATTAGCGCTTTTTGGAACGATTATTCCGCCAATGTTGCTTAATGCAGGTTTTCCGCTAACTGGAATTGGGTTAGGAAGCATTGTTTCCTCATTAGAATTGCCTGTTTCGGTATTAATGGCTTATTTCTTGCTCAATGAAGAACTACAATTGATTCAATGGATTGGAATCCTTTTGATTATTTTAGCAATTGTAATTATGAATATTCAATTCAATAATCCAGTAAAAAAGAAGTAAATTAGCACTACAAAACTTGATTTCAATTATGCTAGATTTATTTCCAAAAGAAAAAATTATACTTCCATTACCCGATGCTGTTTTCGAGTTTTATCCTAATTTCTTTTCTACTGAAGAAGCAGATGTTTTGTTTGAAAAATTACTGAACGAGACGCCTTGGCAGCATGATGAAATTACAATCTTTGGGAAAAAAATTCTACAACCCAGATTCACTTGTTTATTTGGAAACGAAGGAAAACCATACTCCTACTCAGGAATAACCATGCAACCTCAGCGATGGAATACTACTTTAATGCATGTTAAAAATGAAATTGAAAAAGTTAGCGATCATCATTTTACAACTGTATTAGCTAATTTATATCGCGATGAAAAAGACAGTAATGGGTGGCATGCCGATAACGAACGAGAATTGGGTAGAGATCCAATTATTGCTTCGGTTAGCTTTGGCGAAGTACGAAAATTTCAATTAAAACATATCACACAACAAAATATTAAATTAAACTTGAATTTAAACCACGGTAGTTTATTACTGATGAAAGAAGGCAGTCAAATTCACTATAAGCATCAAATTCCAAAAGCAAGTTCATCTAAAAAACAAAGAATAAATTTAACTTTCAGGACCATTTTATGATTTTTTTTCAAAAATAAACCTATCACAATCTACTTTTTTAAAAAATCCTAAAAAAACAAATCATCCGCATTTTGAATTTATTTTTTTACTAATATTGAGGTATTAACCATCAAACTAGATTGAAATAGAATTCCTTGAAGGAAAATTTTGTTTAAACAAATGAAAAAGAAGAAAATTTCAGAATTTGGCAACGAAACTCTAGACAGAGTAGTTGCTATGGCGCAAGAGGAAAAAAAACCTTTTGAAGTATTGAAAGTTGAATTTGGTGTAACTGAAAATGAAGTTACTGAACTAATGCGAAAACGATTATCTAAAGATAATTTTGAGCTTTGGAAGAAGAAAGTAACTGCAAACAAACCAAAACCAAAACCTATAAAATATAACGAATTAGAAGACGATGATTTAGACAGTAAATATTACTTCAAAAATAAATTCGATTAAAAATTTAACTCTTGCTCTGCAGGAGTTTTTTATTTTATAAAAAAAATAAACTTAGCAATTAAATAATTTAGAAGAAATAAAATTTCGAAACGTTAATTGTAACAATTTATACATTTTATCTACTTATGTTTAAAATTATGTATAAAATGAAAAAAATAATTCTTTCACTAGCCTTAGTGATTTTTCTTTGGAATGGTGCTTTTGCACAAAAAAGTAAGTCAGCAAAAAACGAAGTAGCTGTTACCATTGATTTAGTAAATGTAGTAGATGACAAAGTAATGGTTAGCTTATTTGCTCCAACTTTTACTACTGAAACAGCAACTTTTCACATTCCTAAAACAGTGCCTGGAACCTATTCTGAAGATGATTATGGTCGATATGTAGAAAATGTTAAAGCTTTTGATGCTAAAGGTAAGGCGTTACCAATTGCAAAAACAGACGAAAATACATATGAAATTTCAAATGCTAAAAAACTTGCAAAAGTTACTTATTTAGTGAATGACACTTATGATACTGAGAGCGGTGGCGGTTTTGGAGAAGGTGATGATGTATTTTCGCCTGCTGGAACAAACATCAATGCGGGTGTGAATTTCATGTTAAACACTCACGGTTTTATTGGTTATTTTAAAGGAAAAGAAGAAACACCTTATAAACTTACGGTACTTCATCCTGAAACCTTGTTAGGTGTTTCTGCGATGACAGATGCAGATGCTAGCACAACTTCAGATGTTTTTGAAATGCCGAAATATGCTAATTTGGTTGAAATGCCAATCATGTATTCTAAACCCGATTTTACCTCGTTCATGGTAGACGGTATGGAAATCATTATTAGTGTTTATTCGCCAACAGGAAAATATACGGCCAAACAAATTACGCCTAATATGGAAAACATGATGAAAGCCCAAAAACGCTTTTTAGGCCCAATCAATTCTACAAAGAAATATGCTATTTTACTGTATTTATCAGATATGGCAGCACAAGATGCAAAGGGATTTGGCGCATTAGAACACCCAACTTCAACAACAGTTGTAATGCCAGAAATGATGGGATTAGAAATGCTACAAGAGCAATTAAAAGATGTAGTTTCACATGAATTTTTTCATATTGTAACTCCTTTAACAGTTCATTCTAACGAAATTCAGTATTTTGATTTCAACAATCCGCAAATGTCTGAACATTTATGGATGTATGAAGGAGTAACCGAATATTTCGCTAATTTATTCCAAGTGAATCAAGGTTTAATAGATGAAAAAGCATTTTTTGAAAGAATGGCAGGTAAAATCGCTCAATCTAGACAAATGAATGACAACATGAGTTTTACTAAAATGAGTAAAAACGTTTTAAATGCACCGTACAAAGATCAATATGTAAATGTGTACCAAAAGGGAGCGTTAATTGCTATGTGTGTAGATATTTTAATTCGTGAAAATAGTAATGGTAAAAAAGGAATTTTAAACTTAATGCAAGATTTAGCAACAGAATACGGAACCAAAAAAGCATTTAAAGATGAAGAATTATTTGCTAAAATTACACAATTAACCTACCCTGCTGTTGGTGAATTTTTTACTACTTATGTGGCTGGTGAAACCCCAATTCCTTATGAGCAATTCTTTGCAAAAATGGGTGTTACCGAAGCAACTATGGAAGTAGCAGGAAATCCGTTTTTGAAAAATCAATCGCAACCGTATATTACAGTTGATCCTACTACTAAAGAGATAATGATTTTACCTGAAATAGAATTGAATGTTTTCTTCACAACTTTAGGCATTAAGAACAACGACAAGTTACTTGCAATTAACGATAAAACTTATAATTTAGATAATATTTACGATCTAATTATGGCAAGTATGGACTGGAAAGATGGCGAAACTATTTCGGTAAAAATCAATCGCGATGGAAAAGACCAAACGATTTCAGGAAAAATTATAATGCCAAAAGAAAAGCAAGAAGGCTACCAAGCAACAGATGATAGTAAAAAAGCAGTAAGAGAAGCTTGGTTAAAAGGGTAATATATTTAAAACCTTAAAATTCAAATTGAATCCTCAAAGTACAAGGTATTTTGAGGATTTTTTATTTACTTTGCGATCATAAATTAAAAAAACACAAATGAAAAAAATAATATTCGCCACTTTAGCTATGATTACCTTTATTTCTTGTGAAAAAAAAGAAAGTGTTGATGGCGCAAACGTTCATATTACTGGAAACATTGAAGGACTTGGTCAAGGTAAATTGTACATCCAAAAAATACAAGATTCTACATTAGTAATATTAGACAGTATTCAAATAAAGGGAGACTCTCATTTTGAGAGCCATATAAAACTAGATAGCCCTGAAATGCTATATTTATTTTTAGATAGAGGACAAACCAATTCAGTAGATGACAGTTTACCGTTTTTTGCAGAACCTGGAACAATTTCTATTGAAACTACACTTAAACACTTTTTTGCTGATGCCAAAATAAAAGGTTCTAAAAACCAAGATTTAATGGTTGATTTTAATAAAATTAATAGCCGATTTAATGAAGAAAATTTAAACCTGATTGAAAAGCGTTTAAAAAACGATATAAAACCAAATCGAAAAACAGCAGATAGTATTGAAGCGGCCTATCAAAAATTGATGATTAGAAAATATCGATACACAGCAAATTATGCCGTGACCCATGGTGAATATGAAATAGCACCTTATTTAGCACTTTCTGAAATTGCCGATATTACCATTCCTTATTTAGATACGATTCAAAAAAGCATGAAACCAAAAGTAGCACAATCAAAATATGGGAAAATGCTTACCCAATATATTAAAGAAAGAAAGGCTACTGAAAAGAAATAAATTTATATCAAGTTATAAAACAAAAAAAACCATCACAATGTGATGGTTTTTTTCTTTAGAGCCGATGGAGGGACTCGAACCCACGACCTGCTGATTACAAATCAGCTGCTCTAGCCAGCTGAGCTACACCGGCAACTCTAATGCGGTGCAAATATAATTCTGAAATTTAAAATTCCAAAAAAAATCGGCACTTTTTATTGCATTTTTTTTAGTTTAATCCGTTTATTTTTGCAACAAATTGATTAGCAGCTGCTTCGTAATCTTTACGAATTTGTTTAAAATGCGCTTTTTTGTTTTCTACATCTTTTTGATTTGCTTTTGTCATTAAAGAATCAAAAGTTTCGTAAATTTCATCAACTAATTTATCTGATGCTTCAGTTGGTTTTCCTACTGTAGTCATTTCCCATACGTAAACGATATTTACAATATCACCTAAAACGTAGTTGATTTCTTTTTTCAAGTTTTTAACGCTTGCCATTTTTTATTTATTTTAAATTTGATGCAAAATTACATAATATATTTTGTTCTCAATACATTATATCGAAATTTCTAATAGCGTGGCTTTTCCTTTAAGAGTAAAAGAATCAATAATTGCGGGTATTAAAATGGTATCTCCCATTTGATATTGCATAATTTCGCCATTAATAATTACTTCAAATTGGCCATTCGTACACATAAAAACCGTAAAGGATTCTTTTGTCTTTTTCCAACTATAATAATTATGCAATGCAATGATGTTGGTAACAAAATAAGGACAATTGACTACTTGCGAAGATTCATTAGGCACTTCAGAATAGTCTATTTTAGCATTGGTAGTATTGAAATTGATTGCGTCTAAAGCTAATTCAGTATGTAATTCTCTTCCTATTCCATTGCCATCTACTCTATCCCAATCATAAATTCGATAGGTAATATCGCTAGTTTGTTGAATTTCAGCTACCACAACACCTGCTCCAATGGCGTGAATAGTACCGGTTTCAAGAAAAAAAACATCGTCTTGTTTTACAGGATATTCATTTAGTAAAGAAACTAAATTTTTATTTTCTAAAGCTTCTAGGTATTCATTCTGGTTCGAATTCTTTTTAAACCCAACAACCAATCGAGCCTCAGCATCTGCTTGCATTACATACCACATTTCAGTTTTACCAAAAGAGTTATGTCGTTCTTTTGCTAATTCATCGTTTGGATGCAATTGAATTGATAAATCTTCTTTAGCATCAATAAATTTGAATAATAATGGAAACTGTTTCCCAAATTGAGTAATTACCGATTTTCCTAGAATTTCTTCGGGATACAATTCTATAATTTCATTGATGTTTTTACCTTTCAATAATCCTGAATTCACGACACTTATATCGCCAGGAACTGTTGATATTTCCCAACTTTCGCCTGTTGTTTGCGAATCACTATTTTTATGTAAATAGGTTTTTAATTTGGTTCCGCCCCAAATACGGTCTTTTAAAATTGGTGAAAATGTTAACGGATAAAGCTTCATAATCAATTGAATTGAATGCAAAGATGCAAAAATAATAGCAAAAATAGCCTTACATAATAAGTTTAACTTCTTTATTTCTTTGCTGAAAGAGCAATTAAAGCTTTAGAAATGTGATCTCTAGCGCTTAAACTATCAAAAATATAGATGCATATACCAGAAGCATTAAAAACATAGGTTACTCTTCCCGGAATGAGTCCAAAAAGCGCTGTTGGAACGCCAAATAATTTTCGTAATTTTCTATTTTCATCCGAAAGTAAAACAAACGGTAACTTATATTTTTGTTGAAAACCTTGATGTGATCGAATTGAATCGCCGCTTACACCAATAACTTCGGCACCTAAATCTTGAAAATCTTGATAGGCATCTCTAAAACTACAAGCTTGTGTAGTACAACCCGGTGTATTATCTTTTGGATAAAAATAAATCACAACAGACTTATTTTGAATGTGTTGGCTTGTAAAAGTTGTTCCGTCTTGCTTGAAGGCTGTAAAATTAGGTAAAGAATCTCCTATTTGAATTGGCATGATTAATTTCCTTTATATGTAACAAAGTTTCTAGGCGTTTCATACAACGTAATTTCTAATTCTTTATCAAGCGCAATTACATTTCGAAGTTTATTCCAAATTACAAAAGCGATATGCTCGGCAGTAGGATTTAAATCGAAAAATTCAGGAACATCTTCATTCAAATTTTTGTGATCAAACGCTTCTTCAATATGTAATTTTATTAAATCAGACAAGACTTTAGTATCAATAACATAACCAGTTTCTTGATCTACTTCTCCAGTAACTGATACAGTCAAATCATAATTATGTCCATGAAAATTTGGATTATTGCATTTCCCAAAAACCTCCTGATTTTTTTCCATAGTCCAATCTTTTCGATATAATCGATGGGCAGCATTGAAATGGGCTTTTCTTGAAACAGTTACTCGCATAATTTGGGTTTTAGGTAATGGGTGGTTATGGGTTTACAATTTGTGATCTTCTATGTAATGATAAAACTCGTCAAATATAATTTTAAACCAAATGGTATAAAGCGCTGGATTTTGAATCATATCTTCTTTAATATCTTCAATTTTCATCCATTTCCAACTTTCCACTTCGTCTGGATTAATACTTGGAACTTCATTTGAATAACCTATCATCACATGATCTAACTCATGCTCCGTTAAACCATTATCAAAAGGAGCTTTGTAAATAAAGTGAAAAAGTTCTTTTAATTCGGCATTAAAGCCCATTTCTTCATATAACCGACGTTTTCCTGCTTGAAGATTTGTTTCACCCGCTCTTTGATGACTACAACAGGTATTGGTCCACAATAAAGGAGAATGATATTTATGATGCGCACGTTGTTGCAACATCACTTCATTTTTATCATTCAAAACAAAGACCGAAAACGCTCTGTGCAAAACTGCTTTTTCATGCGCTTCCATTTTGTTCATCAGCCCAATAGGCTCATCTTTTTCGTTTACTAATATTACTTGTTCTTCTATCATAATACACTGAATGCTTGTCAAAAATACGAAAAAAGACAGGAAATACTAGTTAAATTATTGTTTGTACTAAGTTTAACGTTTGTTGAATTAAAATATACCAATTGAATATATGGAGAAAAGAAATATAAAACAGAAAAGTTTCAGTTATTTTAACTACTTTTGTAGTCTTGGTAAAGATAAATATTTCTTCTTGCAAAACTTTGACTCAAAGTAGGTTATACATTTTTGTTTATTTCGCTTGTGTGTTTTTATCCTTATAC
>JAGOAL010000018.1 GCA_017983975.1 Flavobacterium sp. | reverse complement strand
ATGGGCGATTAGTTCGTGCAGTAACCCGTGGCGATTGTTTTCAAGGCGATGATGTAACCAATAATATCAAAACAATCAAAGCTGTTCCTATTCATTTAAAAGGTGATTTTCCTGATAAATTTGACATTCGTGGCGAAATTATTCTTCCGTTTGCCGGATTTGAAAAAATGAATCAAGAGTTGATTGAAATTGGTGAAACACCTTATTCAAATCCAAGAAATACCGCTTCTGGAAGTTTAAAATTGCAAGATAGTGCCGAAGTGGCTAAACGTCCGTTAGATTGCTTGTTGTATTTTGTAATTGGAAATAATTTACCTTTCAACACTCAATTTGAAGGCTTGCAAAAGGCAAGAGATTGGGGATTTAAAGTGCCAAATCAATCTAAATTAGCTAAAAATTTGAACGAAGTTTTTGAGTTCATTCGTTTTTGGGATACGCATCGACATGATTTACCATACGAAACGGACGGTGTAGTTATTAAAGTTAATAGTTTACAACATCAGGACGAGTTGGGTTACACAGCAAAATCACCACGATGGGCTATGGCGTATAAGTTTAAAGCCGAGCAAGTTACAACCAAATTAAATTCAATTACCTACCAAGTAGGGCGCACAGGAGCGATTACACCCGTAGCGAATTTAGAACCTGTACAATTGGCTGGAACGATTGTAAAACGAGCCTCATTGCACAATGCGGACCAAATCAAAAAGTTAGACATTCGAATTGGTGATGCCGTTTTTGTTGAAAAAGGAGGCGAAATTATTCCTAAAATTATTGCAGTTGCTCAACGAGGAAATCAATCTGAACCAACGAAATATATTACTCATTGTCCAGAATGTCAAACCGAATTGGTTAGAACTGAAGGCGAAGCGAATCATTTTTGTCCAAATTTTTATGGTTGTCCGCCACAAATCATTGGAAGGATTCAGCATTTTATTTCGCGTAAAGCCATGGATATTGATGGTTTAGGTGGCGAAACAGTGGCTTTGTTGTTTAATGCAGGTTTAGTTACTAATTATGCCGATTTATACGAATTAAAAAAAGAGCAAATCATTCCGTTAGAACGAATGGCAGAAAAGTCAGCTGAAAATTTAATTCAAGGTATCGAAAAATCAAAGAGTATTTCTTTTGAACGCGTTTTGTATGCATTAGGAATTCGATATGTGGGTGAAACAGTGGCTAAAAAATTGGCAAAACATTATAAATCAATAGACGCTATTGCTCAAGCAAGTATGATGGATTTGATTTTGGTGGATGAAATTGGCGATAAAATAGCACAAAGTGTGATTCAATTTTTTGACAATCAAGAAAATAGATTAATTATTGAGCGATTGAAACAATTTGGAGTTCAACTAGAATCTGGTGCTGAGTCAGTATTGCTTTCCGAGAAATTAAAAGGAAAAACCTTTGTTGTTTCGGGTGTTTTTGAGTTGTATTCTAGAGATGAACTTAAAAAAGCTATTGAAGATAACGGTGGAAAAGTAGGTAGTTCTATTTCTGCTAAAACCGATTTTGTAATAGCGGGCGATAACATGGGGCCAGCAAAATTAGAAAAAGCCAACCAACTAAAAATTGCAATTATTTCAGAGGTTGACTTTAAGAATATGGTAGAGTAATAATTGGTCTACAATTTACTAAACAATTATAGATTTTCCGTTACTTGTTAATTTAGCATCATTTGAAAAGTAAAAATCAATTCGACCTAAATTTAAGCCATAACATCCCACTTGATTGATTAAAACTTCTTTTCCTTCAGCATTTTTTTCAACTACGGGTTTGTCTAAAAAAGTATGTGTGTGTCCGCCAATGATCAAATTAATATCTTTTGTATTTTTAGCTAAAACGAGATCCGAAATTTTATTGGGTTCGTTTTTATAAGAAAACCCTAAATGAGAAAGGCAAATCACTAAATCGCATTTTTTGTCGTGTTTAAGAATACGCGTCATATCTTGTGCCACTTCAATCGGGTTGTTATAAACAGTTTCTTTGTACAATTTTTTATCAACAAGTCCTTCAAGCTCTATTCCTAATCCAAAAATACCAATTTTAATTCCTCCTTTGTTTACTATTTTGTAAGGTTTTACAATTTCATTAAGTACCGTGTTTTTAAAATCATAATTTGCCGAAACAAAATCAAATTTAGCATGGGGTAATTGCGCATAAAAGCCATCAATACCATTATCAAAATCATGATTTCCCATTGTGGCTACATCATAGTGCATCATACTCATTAATTTGAATTCTAATTCGCCTCCATAATAATTGAAATAAGGTGTTCCTTGAAATATATCACCTGCATCAAGTAATACAACATGTTCTTCTTCTTGTTTAATACTTTCAATTAAAGCGGCTCTTCTAGCGGCTCCACCCATATTTGGATTTCTGGGATGATCTGCTGGAAAAGGGTCTATATGACTATGAACGTCATTAGTATGTAGTATGGTTATTTTTTTTGTGTCAAGCGATGCAAAACTACTTAAACCTATATTTGCTAATCCTAATAAGGCAGAACTTGCGGCTGTTTTCTGGATAAAATCTCTTCTTTTCATGCGATAGGTTTTATTATTCTAAAATAATTTTTTCGTCTTTTAAAATGGGTAAAGTATCTACTTTTTTGAAATAATCGATAAGCATATTTCTCAGTTTGTAGTCCATATCATATTTTTCTACACTTTCTTTAAAAAAGGTCATATTGTCGCCACCATTAGATAAATAATCAGAAGTTGCTACATAATAGATTTTATCATCTTCAAGTGCTTTTCCGTTGATTAAAATACGTTTTACAGATAGATCATTTTTGTCTACATAAAATTGAATTCCGTATAAAGGATGTGGTTTTTTTTCCGACATGAGGTAAGTTCCCATTTCTCTTATTTGAGTTCCTTTTAAACCAACGACATATAAACTGTTTTCAAAAGGCATAACTTCAAATGCGGTTCTTGAAGTTACATTTCCTTCAGGAATAATTGAGCGAATTCCACCACTATTTAATAAGCAAAAATCGATTGATTTATGGTGTCTTTTTTGAAAGACAGGATTGCCAAATTCAAATGTAATTGCAGCTAATAAATTACCAATAGCTGTTTGCCATTTGCCTTTACTTTTATCTAAGGTTTCAGGACAATAGGCTAAAACACTATCTAATTCTTTTGTGATTTTGTTTCGATAAGGAGCAACATAGGTTACAATTTCTTGGTTTTCTCCTTTTTCGTTAGTGATTCCAATTTTTTTACCTTCTACTTTATAATTTAAATAATCAGTAGTTTTACAAGAAATAAGGCTAAAAAATGTTAATAATATAACAAAATAGCCTAAAATTAATTTATTCTTTTTTACATTTACCATCATAATAAACGACTTAATTTATAATTTTGTCTGAGAGGTAAAAATACTATGTTTTATACGATAATTAAGAATTTTTTTCTAAAAAAAAATGTAACTAAAAGGTTATTAAAACAAAAAAATCAGTTAGTACAGAAAAAAATAGCATCGGTAGGCTTGCTTGTCGATGAATCTTATTTTTCTAATACGGAAGCATTAGTAGATCAAATTGTTTTGCAAGGTATTGATAAAGAACAAATTAAAATATTAGTTTACAAAGATAAAATTAAGTCAAAAGAAATTATAGCTAGCCCATTTTTATCTTTAAAAAACATTTCATTTACCGGTGAAATAAATAAAAAAGAAGTTATTGATTTTTTAGAAACTCCTTTTGATTTATTAATTAACTATTATGATGTAAATAAATACGCATTGGTATTATTATCGGTTCAATCAAAAGCAAATTTTAAAGTAGGTTTTGATACTGTTGATAAAAGAGTAAACCATTTTATTTTAAAAATGTTGGTTGATCAATATGAATTGTTTACTTCAGAATTATTCAAATATTTAAAAATTTTAAACAAAATATAAAATGCAATCATTTATTGGTACTGGTGTTGCGTTAGTTACGCCTTTTAAGAAAGATTTTTCGGTTGATGTTGAAGCATTAACTAGAATTGTAAATTATGTTATTGACGGCGGAGTAGAATATTTAGTGGTACTTGGTACTACCGCTGAAACAGCAACTCTTTCAAGCGAAGAAAAAGAATTGGTAATCAATACCATTGTAACCGCAAATGCGGGTAGGCTGCCATTGGTATTAGGTGTAGGTGGAAACAATACAATGAAAGTAGTTGAAGAATTAAAATCAAGAGATTTTTCTAATTTTTCAGCAATTTTATCGGTGTCTCCCTATTATAATAAACCTACTCAAGAAGGAATTTACCAACATTTTAAAGCGGTATCTGAAGCTTCTCCGGTTCCGGTAATTGTCTACAATGTACCTGGAAGAACAGCAAGTAATATGTTGCCTTCTACAGTAATTCGTTTAGCAAATGATTTCAAAAATATTATTGGTATCAAAGAAGCAGCTGGAGATATTGTCCAAGCCATGAAGTTGATTCAAAACAAACCGGAAGGATTTTTGGTAATTTCGGGAGATGACATGATTACATTACCAATGGTTTTAGCAGGTGGAGCAGGAGTAATATCGGTAATTGGTGAAGGTTTTCCAAAAGAATTTTCAGAAATGGTGCGCTTAGGATTACAACGAAAAGTAGACGAAGCTTATAAATTACATTATTTACTTGCCGATAGTATCGATATGATTTTTGAACAAGGAAATCCTGGAGGAATCAAAGAAGTCTTTAAGGCATTAGGTTTGTCAGAAAACACACTTCGATTACCTCTTGTAAATGTAAATGATGACTTAGCAACAAGATTGCATAATTTCACTAGAAAATTAAGTTAAAAAAAAGATTTTTATAGTAAGTAAATAATATCTAAATTTGCAGTTGCTTTTTTAGGTATCAGTAGTATTGATATTTTTAAAGTTAAAATAAAACCAAAATGAATAAAATTTTCAGTTTCTTCCTAACCCTCATACTTTTTGCTTCATGCAGTCAGTATCAAAAAGCAATTAAGTCTGATGACGTGTCTGTGAAAACAGAAGCGGCTAATAAAATGTATGAAGGCGGAAAATATTTAAAAGCCATTCGCTTGTATGAACAAGTTGCTCCTGCTTATAAAGGAAAACCTCAGGCAGAACGTTTGTTTTACATGTATTCAAAATCGTTATACAATACAAAACAATATTATTTAGCGGGTTATCAATTTGAAAATTTTGCCGCTAGTTATCCAAGAAGTGAAAAAAGAGAAGAGGCTTCATTTTTAGCATCAGAATGTTTTTATAAACTTTCACCAGTTTACAGTTTAGACCAAACCGATACTGATAAAGCATTAGAAAAAGTTCAAAAATTTATTGATACTTATCCAAATTCTGAATATTTGCCTAAAGCAAATGAATATGTTAAAGAATTAAGAGAAAAGTTAGAAAAAAAGGCATTTGAAATTGCAAAACAATATAATAGTATTTCAGATTTTAAAGCCGCTTTAAAAGCTTTCGATAATTTTATTGCTGATTTCCCAGGAACACCTTACAAAGAACAAGCGTTATATTATAGATTAGATTCGGCTTATAAATTAGCCATTAACAGTATAGAATCAAAAAAACAAGAACGTTTAGCTTATGCTAAAACTACTTATGCTAATTTGATTAAATTTAAATCAGACACATCTTATAAAGAGGAGGCTGATAAAATGTTAGCAACAATTGAACAAGAATTACAACAATTTTCTAAATAAAAAATCATGGATTTAAAGAAAACAAGTGCTCCAGTAAATACAATTACTTACAACAAAAGTAAGTTAGAAGAACCTACTGGAAATATTTATGAAGCGATAACTATCATGTCTAAGAGAGCTAATCAAATTAATACCGAGATAAAAAAGGAATTAATTGAAAAATTAGAAGAATTTGCTACATATAATGATAGCTTAGAAGAGGTTTTTGAAAATAAAGAACAAATCGAAGTTTCAAAATTCTATGAAAAATTACCAAAACCACATGCATTAGCAGTTCAAGAGTGGGAAGAAGGTAAAATCTACTACAGAGATTCAAAATAATCAAATTATGTCTGTTTTAAGCGGTAAAAAAATCTTACTAGGTATATCTGGTGGTATAGCTGCTTATAAAACAGCCCATTTGGTTAGATTATTTATAAAAGCAGGTGCACAAGTACAAGTTGTAATGTCGCCTGCTTCTTTGCATTTTGTAACACCACTTACTCTTGCAACACTTTCAAAAAATCCTGTGTATTCAACATTTTATAACGAAGAAGACGAAAAAGGTGTTTGGAATAATCATGTTGAATTAGGCCTTTGGGCAGATCTTATGATTATTGCTCCAGCTACAGCGAATACACTTTCTAAAATGGCTAACGGTAATTGTGATAATTTGCTAATTGCCACTTATTTATCTGCAAAATGTCCAGTATATTTTGCTCCAGCAATGGACTTAGATATGTATAAACATCCTTCAACAATAGATAGTTTTCAAAAGTTATCATCTTTTGGGAATATAATAATTCCTGCCGAAAACGGAGAATTAGCCAGTGGCTTGTCGGGTGAAGGAAGAATGGCCGAACCTTCAACTATTGTTTCTTTTATTGAATCGGATATTTTGGGTAAATTACCATTGAAAGGAAAAAAAATATTGGTAACTGCTGGTCCAACTTATGAAGCCATTGATCCTGTGCGATTTATTGGAAATCATTCTTCAGGCAAAATGGGATTTGATATAGCTGAAAAAGCTGCAATTATGGGTGCAGAAGTTACCTTAATTTCAGGGCCAACTCATTTACAAACAAAAAATTCGCAAATTAATTTAGTTAAAGTTCAATCTGCAAAAGAAATGTATGATGCTTGCCATCGCTACTATAAAGACATGGATGTCGCAATTGCTGCTGCTGCTGTAGCAGATTATAAACCTAAAAATGTTGCGCTTCAAAAAATAAAAAAGGCAGAAACTACGTTATCTATTACATTAGAAAAAACAGAAGATATTTTAGCTTCTCTCGGAGAACAAAAACAAAAACAATTTTTAATTGGGTTTGCACTAGAAACCGAAAATGAAATTGAAAATGCTAAGTTGAAAATTCAGAAAAAAAACTTAGATTTGATTGTTTTAAATTCGTTGAATGATAAAGGGGCAGGATTTGGTCAACCCACAAACAAAGTAACGTTTATTGATCGAAATTTTACCATTGAACCAATGGAGTTAAAATCTAAGGAAGAAGTAGCTATAGATATCATAAATAAAATAATCAAGCATTATGAAGCGTAATTTAGTAGTCATTTTTACATTGTTTTTTTCGCAATTTTTTGTAGCACAAGAACTAAATGCTTCAGTATCTGTAAATTATCAGCAGGTAAATAATGGTAATCCCCAATTGTTTAAAAACCTTGAAAAGCAAGTTACGGAGTTTTTAAATAATACAAAATGGACTGATAAAGAAATACTTGATGTTGAAAAAATAGAGTGTAATTTTTTTATCAATATTTCAAAATATGGTTCAAATGATTTTGAAGCAACTTTACAAGTGCAGTCTTCAAGACCTTTATATAATAGTACTTTTTCATCACCTATTTTAAATATTAACGATAAAAATTTTTCGTTTAGATTCATAGAGTTTGAGACTATGGTTTATGATCAAAATAGTTTTAACTCTAATCTTGTTTCTGTATTAGCCTTTTATTCTAATTTGATTATTGGCCTAGATCAAGATTCTTTTGCTTTAAATGGCGGAACAAAATATTTAGAAATTGCATCAAATATTGTAAATGTTGCTCAAACAAGTGGTTATAAAGGTTGGAGCCAATCTGAAGGAAATAATAACAATAGAAATTTTTTAATTTCAGACCTACTAGCTAATACATTTTCTCCTTTTAGATCTGCAATGTATGAATACCATAGGTTAGGATTAGACCTTATGCAAGAGGATTTAGTTAAAGGTAAAGATGGTGTTGCTAAATCAATTCAAACACTTTTAGAAATTCAAAAAGTACGTCCTAATTCATTACTAATGCGAACTTTTTTTGATGCTAAAGTGGATGAAGTTGTTTCGATTTTTTCAGACGGACCAAAAATGGATGTTACAAAATTGGTTGAAACATTAAATCGAATTTCTCCGTTAAATTCTCAAAAGTGGAATAAAATTAGATAATACATTTATCAAATTGTAATTAATACCTATGCTACTTTCGCTTTCCATAAAAAATTATGCCCTAATCGAATCACTTGAAACTGATTTTTCGAATCAATTTTCAGTAATTACTGGTGAGACTGGAGCGGGAAAATCAATTTTATTGGGTGCATTGGGTTTAGTATTAGGAAATAGAGCCGATTTAACTTCCTTAAAAGATAAAGAGCAAAAGTGTATTATTGAAGCTGTTTTTTTGATTTCGAACTATCATTTGGAGCCTTTTTTTCAGGAAAATGATTTGGATTATGAAGATAAAACTATCATTAGAAGAGAAATTTTACCATCGGGTAAATCTCGTGCTTTTATTAATGATAGTCCAGTAAACCTTCAAGAATTACAAGAATTAGGAACTTTTTTATTGGATATTCATTCACAACATCAAACGAGAGAATTATCAGAGTCGGCTTATCAACTCGAAATAATAGATGCAGTTGCCGAAAATAGTTCAAATGTAATTGCTTATCAAAAACAATTAACTGTTTATAAATCAAAACAAAAACAGTTGAATGATATGTTGATTGAAAAGCAAACATTGGAAAAAGAGCATGAATATAATTCCTTTTTGCTAAACGAATTGCTTAGCGCGAATTTGAAAGATGGAGAGCAAGAAGAACTAGAACAGGCGCAAGAACAGTTAAGTAATGTTGAGTTTATTAAAGAAAATTTTTCTCGAATTCTTTCCATAGCAAATGAAGAGCAGCTTGGTGCAATTGTTAATTTGAAGGAAATTAGGGTGGCACTCCAAAAAGTAAGCGGTTTTTCTCCAATTTATACCCAATTGCAAGAACGTTTTCAAAGTGCTTTTTTAGAAATTGAAGATATTATTAATGAGTGCGAACAAACTAGTGATAAAATTATAGCTGATCCTGAACGCTTAGAGTTGGTAAATACTAAGCTTCAAGCGATTTATACCTTACAGAAAAAGCACCAAGTTCAAACTGTGCAAGAACTTTTAAAAGTACAAGATCATTTAGATTCTAAAGTTTTAAAAGTGGATGAATTAGAAAATCAAATTGCTAAATTAGAAAATCAAATTCAACAATCTAAACTAGAAATTGATGCTATTGCTAAAGTGATTTCAACTAATAGAGTTAAAGCTATACCTGATTTAATTGCCAAAATAAAAGCAATTTTAGATCAATTAGGAATGGCTGAAGCAAATTTTAAATTTGATATTTTAGCTACTGAACATTATTTTATAAACGGAAAAGATGAATTAAATGTTCTTTTTTCTGCCAATAAAGGAACTAGTTTTGGTGCTTTGAAAAAAGTTGCTTCTGGAGGAGAAATGTCTCGAATTATGCTTGCTATAAAATCAATATTGGCGCATTATTCAAAATTACCAACTATAATTTTTGATGAAATTGACACCGGTGTTTCGGGAGAAATTGCAATTAAAATGGGAGAGATAATGAAGGAAATGAGTCATACAATGCAGGTTTTTGCGATAACTCACTTACCTCAAATTGCAGCGAAAGGAGATACGCATTACAAAGTTATAAAACGAAGTGTTGCAGAAACCACCGTTTCAGAATTAGTGTTATTAACTCAAGAAGAGCGAGTGGCTCAAATTGCAGAAATGTTATCGGGTAAAGACGTTTCAACATCGGCACTAGAACATGCAAAAGCTTTGTTGAATTAATTTTTTCGACTACTTTTGTCAATCAATTAGATTAAAATCAAATTAAAAACTAAGAAAAAATGATAATAGAACCAAGAATGCGCGGATTTATTTGTTTAACAGCTCATCCAAAAGGTTGTGAACAAAATGTAAAAAATCAAATTGAATATGTTACATCAAAAGGAAAAATTGATGGAGCAAAAAAAGTATTGGTAATTGGAGCTTCAACTGGTTTTGGATTGGCTTCAAGAATTACAAGTGCTTTTGGTTCTGATGCTGCAACTATTGGTGTGTTTTTTGAAAAAGAACCTTCTGAAGGTAAAACAGCTTCTCCGGGTTGGTACAACTCTGCAGCCTTTGAGGTAGAAGCAACAAAAGCGGGTTTATATGCAAAAAGTATTAATGGAGATGCTTTTTCAAACGAAGTAAAAGCTCAGGCAATTGAAATGATTAAAGCTGATTTAGGTCAGGTTGATTTAGTGATTTACAGTTTGGCATCACCAGTTCGTCAACATCCAGCTACAGGTGTGTTACATCGTTCGACTTTGAAGCCTATTGGTACTACTTTTACTAACAAAACCGTTGATTTTCATACAGGTAACGTAACTCAGGTTTCCATTGAACCAGCTACACAAGAAGATATTGATAATACTGTTGTGGTTATGGGTGGTGAAGATTGGGCTATGTGGATGAATGCTTTAAAAAGTGCAGGCGTTTTAGCACCGGGAGCAAAAACGATTGCTTATTCTTATATTGGACCAGAAGTTACTGAAGCGGTCTACAGAAAAGGAACCATCGGAAGAGCAAAGGATCATTTAGAAGCTACTGCATTTGAAATTACAAAACAATTAAGTGATTTAGATGGAAAAGCCTATGTTTCGGTTAATAAAGCACTTGTAACTCAAGCTAGTTCTGCCATTCCAGTTATTCCATTATACATTTCTCTTTTATATAAAATTATGAAAGCCGAAGGTATTCACGAAGGATGTATTGAACAAATTCAACGTTTATACCAACAGCGATTATTTACAGGTAATGCTGTTCCTACAGACGATCAAGGTAGAATTAGAATTGACGATTGGGAAATGCGATCTGATGTTCAAGAAAGAATTGCAAAATTATGGATCGAATCTACAACAGAATCACTTGTTGAATTAGGAGATTTAGCAGGATATAAACAAGATTTCTTAAACCTTTTTGGTTTTGGATTTGAAGGAGTTGATTATTTAGCTGATGCTAATGAAATGGTGCAAGTGCCAAGTATAAAATAATTTAATTTCACATTAAAATATATGAAGTCCCACTTAGGTGGGACTTTTTTATTTTATATATCTTTGTACAAAATGTAAACCATGTATTTTTCTTTTATTATTCCTGTTTATAATAGGCCAGATGAAATTGATGAATTATTAGAGAGTTTGTCAAAATTAGATGGTGATGCAGCTTTTGAAGTAGTGCTTATTGAAGATGGTTCAACTATTTCATGCGAACACATTATTGAAAAATACCAATCAAAATTATCAATAGCTTATTTTTTCAAGCCAAATTCAGGACCAGGCGATTCTAGAAATTATGGAATGACTCATGCTAAAGGAGATTATTTCATCATTCTTGATTCGGATTGTATTATTCCTGAAGATTATTTAATAAAAGTTAGTGCAAGTCTTAAAAATGATTATGTTGATTGTTTTGGAGGACCCGATGCTGCCTTAGCTTCATTTTCTGATGTTCAAAAAGCAATTAACTTTACGATGACTTCTTTTTTAACTACTGGCGGAATAAGAGGAGGAAGCGAGAAAATGGATAAATTTCAACCTAGAAGTTTTAATATGGGGTTGTCTAAAGTCGCTTTTGAAGCGTCAAAAGGCTTTGGAAATATTCATCCTGGAGAAGATCCAGATTTGTCTATTCGTTTATGGAATTTAGGTTTTAAAACTAAATTGATAAAAGAAGCATTTGTCTATCATAAAAGAAGAATAAGTTGGGATAAGTTTCAAATTCAAGTTAATAAATTTGGTAAAGCCCGACCTATTTTAAATAAATGGTATCCAGAATATGCAAAAATTACTTTTTGGTTTCCAAGTTTGTTTTTGATCGGTTTTGTTTTATCTGCGTTTTTAGTGCTTTTTAATTGGCCTTATTTTTTTGCTTTGTATGGCTGTTATTTTTTACTTTTACTGGTGTGGTCATTTATTCAAAATAAAAGTCTTACAATTGCTTTTTATTCTGTTTATGCTGCAATTATTCAATTTTATGGATATGGAAAGGGTTTTATTTTGTCCTATTTTAAGCTATTCATTTTAAATCAAAAACCTCAAGAAGCTTTTCCGGAGTTGTTTTTTAAAAAATAGATAATGACAAAAATCATTGGTTTAACAGGAGGAATTGGAAGTGGTAAATCCACAATAGCAAATTACATTGCTTCAAAAGGTATTCCTGTTTATATTGCTGATGAAGAAGCTAAAAAACTAATGGAATTACCCGAAGTTATTGCTTCTGTAAACGCTATTTTTGAAGAAAATGTTTTGGATGAATTTGGAAGACTAGATCGGAAAAAAATTGCAGATTTGGTTTTTAATTCACCAACTCAACTTACTAAGTTAAATAATATTGTTCATCCATTAGTTAAAAATCATTTTATAGAATGGTTGAAAATCCATTCAAATGCTCCTTTTGTCATTAAAGAGGTAGCTATACTTTTTGAAACAGGAGGAGACAAAGCTTGTGATAAAGTTATTTTAGTTACTGCACCTGAAGAAATCAGAATTGAGCGCGCAATGAAACGCGACAATGTTTCAAAGGAAACAATTGTAAGTCGCATGAACAATCAACTTCCTGAATCTGAAAAAATCACAAAAAGTGATTTCATAATCCACAATACCGACTTAAATAAGACGTTTATTCAAGTAGACGAAATTCTTAAAATTTTATCAAAACTTTAAAAAAAGGTTTTTATGTTAATCTTTGGTTAATGTATTTTTGGAATAAATGTTAAAATGTTAAATTTGTTTCGATGAATAAGGCAAGATTTAGGTTGTTAGTTTTTTTAATGAGTTTATCATTAATAGGAATCATTTTAGTTCAATTGTATTGGATTTCAACTTCATTGGATAAAAATGAAGAAGAATTTAAATACCATGTACAACAAGTTTTAGGTAACGTTTCTGATAATTTAAAAGATAAAGAATTGGTTTCGTTTTTTACAACATACAATCAAATTAAAGATAGTATTGGTAAAGATCCAGAAACTAGCCAACTAAAAGAGGTATACTTTTATGAAAGGGATACAAAAACAAACGAAACAATCATTTATACAAATACACTTGTAGCTGAAAATTACGGCATTACAGGTTCGTTCTTTGATAACAAAGCCGATTCAATATCTATTGGGAATATAGTAGCTAATCGAAAAACTGAAGTTTATAATGAAAATTCGATTAGTGATGCTACTTTTCAACTGAGTAACCAACCCAATACAACTATCTCAAAATCAGATAATTTATCCAGCTTAGATAAAGCAAATTTTGAAGTCGTTTTTAAAGATATTGTTGCACAAAAACCATTGCAGCAACGTATTTCAAATGAAGAATTAGACGAACTACTTCGTTCAGAATTAAAAAAATATGGTGTTAAAACACCTTTTGAATTCGGAATTTACAGCAATGGATTAGCTACGAAAATACGTTCTGAAAATTTTAAGTACGAAAAAAACACAACCTATGGTATCCCAGTTTTTCAGGATAACGAAGGAATGTCTAAATATCAATTATTAGTTCGTTTTCCGCAAAAAAGTAAGTTCGTTTTTTCATCTTTAATTGGAATCACTAGCTTGTCTTTACTGTTCACTTTGGTAATTGTGTTGACTTATTCAAGCGCTTTAAATCAGTTAATTAAGCAAAAGCAAATTTCTGAAATTAAGACCGATTTTATCAACAATATGACGCATGAGTTTAAAACGCCTATTGCTACCATTAATTTGGCTTTAGATGCTATTAAAAACCCAAAAATTATTGATGATAAAGAAAAGGTTCAGCGTTATTTGCAAATGATTAAAGAGGAGAATAAACGAATGCATGCGCAAGTTGAAAATGTATTGCGTATTTCTAAGTTAGAAAAAAATGAGTTGGACATTTCAAAAGAACCAAGAGATGTAACTGAAATCATTGAAGACGCAATTGAACACGTTGGTTTAATAGTAGAAGATAGATCGGGAATTATAAATCATCATTTTAATGCAGCCCGAAATACAATTTTGTTAAATGAAGTTCATTTTACTAATGTATTAGTCAATGTGTTGGATAATGCTATAAAATATTCGCCAGAAGCACCAATAATAGATGTTTTTACCGAAAATATTAAAGATTTTATCTTAATTAAGATTCAAGATCAAGGTGCTGGAATGAGTAAAGTAGCTCAAAAACGTGTATTTGAAAAATTTTATAGAGAACATACTGGAGATTTACATAATGTAAAAGGTCACGGTTTAGGACTTTCTTATGTGAAGCAAATTGTTGAAGATCATAACGGTCAAATATATGTTGAAAGTGAAAAAGGGAAGGGTAGTACCTTTATTATCAAAATGCCATTAATAAATTAAAAAGAAATATTCAATTACTATGGAAGGAAAAAAAATATTACTAGTAGAAGACGATCCAAACTTTGGAGCAGTTTTAAAAGATTATTTAATGATCAATGATTTTGAAGTTACGTTAGCTAAAAACGGAATGGAAGGATTTGAAAAGTTTAAAAAAGACACCTATGATTTATGTATTTTAGACGTGATGATGCCTTACAAGGATGGGTATACTTTAGCTAGAGAAATACGTGAGAAAAATCAGGAAGTGCCAATTATTTTCTTGACGGCTAAAACACTTAAGGAAGATGTATTAAAAGGATATAAAGTAGGAGCTGATGATTATTTGAATAAGCCATTTGATTCTGAAGTATTGTTGATGAAAATTAGAGCAATTATTCAAAGAAAAGCTTCTGAAGTAAAACCAGACACGACTAAATTTGAGTTTGAAATTGGAAAATTCCATTTGAATTCAAAATTACGTTTCTTAACATTTCCGGGTCAAGAACCTATTAAATTATCCCCTAAAGAATGCGAATTATTAAAAATGTTAGCCTTACATGAAAATGATTTAATGCCTAGAGAATTAGCTTTAACAAAAATTTGGAGAGATGATAACTACTTCACTTCTAGAAGTATGGATGTTTACATTGCTAAATTGAGAAAATTCTTGAAATTAGATGAAAACGTAGAAATCTTAAACATTCACGGCGAAGGTTTTAGATTGGTAATCAAAAAATAAAAGTAAAGCTCTGAGAAATCAGGGCTTTTTTTTACTTATTTATTTTCGATTTGATGATGGATAAAATTTCATCTCTATCAGTTAAAAAATCAAACCAACTCACATTTTCTGTTCGTTTAAACCAAGTCATTTGACGTTTGGCAAATCTTCGAGTGTTCATTTTAATTTGTTCAATGGCATTTTCGAGTAATTTAGCATCTTCAATACTAGTATCAAAATAATCAAATAATTCTCTGTATCCCACGGTTTGTAATGCATTCAATTGTTTGTTTGGATACAAAGCTTTTGCTTCGGCTAAAAGTCCTTCGTTTAGCATTATAGCTACCCGCTGATTGATTCTGTCGTACATGATTTCTCTTTCCGCTTCTAATCCAATGATAATAGGTGTGAAGTTTCTAGTATTTTTTCGTTTGCCAATAAAACTCGAATAAGGTTTTCCACTTCCGATACAAACCTCTACAAAACGTTTCATCCGCTGCGGATTTTGTAAGGTTTGCGGATTTTCAGTTTGCAATTTTTGAAAATAATCGGAATCTAATGCGTTTAATTGTTCCTGCAAATAGTCTATTCCAAATGTGTCGTATTTGCTATTAATTTCCGCTCTGACTGAAGGATCAATTTCAGGAAATTCATCAAATCCTTTCAATACCGCATCTACATATAATCCTGAACCGCCTACCATAATTTGAATGTTGTTTTTTTGAAACAATTCGTCCAATTTAATCAAGGCTTCTTGTTCAAAATCACCCACCGAATACGATTCAAAAATGGATTTATTTTGTATAAAATGATGTGGTGCAGCAGCTAATTCTTCCTCACTAGGTACAGCAGTTCCAATTTTCATTTCCTTAAAAAACTGACGACTATCGCACGAAATAATATCACAACCAAAATGTTGTGCTAAAGCAATACTTAAGGAAGTTTTTCCTATAGCGGTTGGGCCTATTATGGTAATGAGGTAGTTCAATGCTAAAACGTGATTATTTTAGACACTTTATTTTTTCGCAAATAACTTTGAATGATTGTTTTTACATCACGATTATGTTGCATCGGAATAATGATATTTTTTAAAATATCTACATTCGTTATTTGGTAATTTAAGTCAAAAAAACAATAGCCTTTGTAAACGCCACTTTCAATTAAAACAGCACTTCGTTCTTCAAAACTCCGACCTCTATCCACAACAATCATATTATTATTTTCAAAAGAACTTTCTTCAAGAAAATCAAACACACGTTCGTTGTAGTTTTCAACATTTTCTTTACCTAAACAGGCGCCATTACATTCTTTAATTTTGTATTGAAAACAGCCGTTTTTGGTGTCATATAAACCGTTTACTTTTTGGCAAAGGTTATATTTTTCTGTTATTTTGAATAATGCATTTTTGCCTTCTTGCAAGGTGGTAAATGAGGTGATTTCTTTTTTTCTACCATCGGCTTTTTCAATGGTTAAAGCGATATAGCCTTCCTCATTTTTATGTTGGTACAACGCATATTGAAAAATGCTTTTTCGTTGCGCTCTATTATAAATAGGCTTATTGATTTTAATTTCTTCGCTTTCTTTTAATAGCGCAATGAGTTCGCTACCTGTTTCTTCAAATGTAACGGCAAAAACATCGCGTTGTATTTTTTTACTTTTACTATTTATACCAGTAAAATGCTGATTGACACGCTTTTTAATGTTTTTACTTTTGCCTATGTAAATTAAATCACCTTTTTCATTATGAATATAATAAATTCCTGTTTTTGAAGGTAAATTTTCTAATATGTCAAGTAATTTTGGAGACATTCCCGATTTAATTTCGGTTTTGACAAAACTTTTTAAAATCTCTTTTTCTACATCTTTTGCCAAAAGCATTTTGAACAGCTTTACAGTAGCCAAAGCATCTCCACTTGCTCTGTGTCTGTCTGCCATAGGAATTCCCAATGCACGAACTAATTTTCCTAAACTATAAGACGCCTGATCGGGAATTAGTTTTTTGGAAAGTTCCACCGTACAAAGCGTTTGTTTTTTGAAATCATAACCCAAACGTCTGAATTCGGTTTGTAAAATTCGGTAATCGAAACTGGCGTTATGAGCTACAACAATGGTTCCTTCTGTGATTTCAATAATGCGTTTTGCAACTTCATAAAATTTTGGAGCACTGCGCAACATGGCATTGTTAATACCCGTCAATTTCACCACAAAAGGCTGAATGGGTTTTTCCGGATTTACTAAACTAATAAATTGATCCACAACCTCATGCCCATCAAATTTATAAATAGCAATTTCGGTAATACCTTCTTCGTTGTATTGACCACCAGTAGTTTCTATGTCGAGTATTGTGTACAAAATAGTGTTCAGTGTTCAGTTTTAGTAATCAGTCTTTTCTCTATTTTCTAAATTCTAATTCCTATTGCCAAAGATACTACTTCCTATTCGAACCATTGTGCTTCCGCACGAAATTGCAAGTTGATAATCGCCAGACATACCCATCGAGAGAGTTAAGAGTTCAGAGTTTTGAGTTTTGAGTTTGTCAAAAATTGTTTTTAAATGGCTGAATTCTTTTTCAATTTGGTTTTGATTTTCAGTGAAGGTTGCCATTCCCATTAGACCAACAATTCTTATGTTTTCTAAACTTTTAAAATCTTCAGAAGTTAAAATATGATTCAACTCTTCTTCATCTAATCCAAATTTGGTTTCTTCTTCTGCAATATGAATTTGTAATAAGCAATCAATGACTCTATTGTGTTTTTTGGCTTGTTTATTAATTTCTTGCAATAATTTTAAACTATCAACTCCGTGAATCAAACTCACGTATTCTGCCATAAATTTGACTTTATTGGTTTGTACGTGGCCAATCATATGCCATTCGATATCTTTTGGCATTTGTTCCCATTTATCAGTCATTTCTTGGATTTTGTTTTCTCCAAAAGTGCGCTGACCAGCATTGTAAGCCTCCATTAAATCTGAAACAGGTTTGGTTTTTGAAACCGCAACCAAAGTCACGTGTGGTGGAAGTTGGGATTTTATCTCGGTAAGGTTTTGAGTTATTGACATTTTAGTATCCTTTATTTACAATTCATAAACAACCAAACCACTTCTAAACTTTGGTTCAATGTAGGTTGATTTTGGAGGCATAATTAAATTTTTGTCGGCAATGGTTTTAATTTCAGACATATTGGTAGGGTAGAGCATAAAGCCCACTTCGTATTCGCCTTCATCTATTAAATCTTTAATTACAGAAACGCTTTGTTTTCCAGGAATATAATCAATGCGTTCGTCGTTTCGCAAATCTTCAATTCCTAATAAGGGATGTAAAACCGTATCGTATAAAATTTGTGCATCTAAATTTTCTAAAACAGAAGTCGCTTTTTGAGATTGTTTATAAAACAATGCATAAAAACTGCCATCTAAATACATTCCAAATTCAAATTTATTTTGCGGTTTCCATAATTCTTGATCTTTGGGTTTGATGATAAAATTATCCGATAATTTAGTTATGAAATCATCTTTTGATAAACCATTTAAATCACGAATAATTCTATTAAATTCATAAATTTTCACATTACTTTCGGCAATTAAAAAACTCATAAAATAATTTAGGTTTTTGTTGCCTAAATGTTTGTCTTGCTCAAACAACAATTCTGCAGAAGCCGAGCGGTGATGTCCATCGGCAATATATAAATTCGGAATGTTTTCAAAATGTTCTTGTAACCAATCTATTTCTGATTGTGTTTCAATCTTCCACAACGTGTGTTTTTCCTTATTTGGAGTGGCAAACGCATAAATGGGTTCACTCTTTTTTCGTAAAGCAATAAACGTATTTATTTCAACAGAATCTGGATAGGTAATCAAAACTGGTTCGGTATTAAATCCCGTTTGATGCAAATAATCTTTAAACAATTCTACTCGATATTGTAAAGTATCTTCGTGTTTTTTAATCTGATTTTTCTGATATTCTTCTACAGAAGTTCCTGCAATAATTCCGGTAAAAGTTTGGTTTTTGGTTTGTATTTCGTACAAATAAAAAACAGGTTGTTCTTCGGAAATTAAAATAGTTTCGTTTTTAAAATCCTGATATTTGTGTAAAACGCCTTTAAAACGCTTGTCTAAAGTAATCTTTTGAGTATTCGCATAGGCAGGATGAATCACGTGCAAAAACGAATACGGATTGAAACTTAGCCAAGCCGCAAGTTCTGCAGAACTATAATCTTCATAGGTTCTGCAAGTTACCAATGCGACTTTATCTGCCGATGGACGAACTGCTTTAAAAGGGATTATTTTTGCCATTTTTAAGTGATTAGTAATTAGTGATTAGTAACTAGCTATTCACTAATTACTAATCACTTTTCACTTTATTTAGAAAATTGTTTTGAAACTTTCTCTGCTTTTTTGCTTTCAGAATAATCATAAAATCCTTCACCAGATTTAACGCCTAATTTCCCTGCCATTACCATATTTACTAAAAGCGGACAAGGTGCGTATTTAGGGTTTTTAAATCCGTCGTACATTACGTTTAGGATTGATAAACAAACGTCAAGTCCAATAAAATCTGCTAATTGTAATGGTCCCATTGGATGAGCCATTCCTAATTTCATAACCGTATCAATTTCAGAAACGCCAGCCACACCATTATATAACGTTTCAATAGATTCGTTAATCATTGGCATTAAAATTCTGTTGGCTACGAAACCTGGATAATCGTTTACTTCTGTAGGTGTTTTACCTAATTTTACCGATAAATCCATAATAATTTTAGTTACTTCATCAGAAGTAGAATAGCCACGAATGATTTCAACTAATTTCATAATTGGCACTGGATTCATAAAATGCATTCCAATAACTCGCTCTGGATGAATTACTTGTGCTGCAATTTGAGTAATTGAAATTGAAGACGTATTCGATGCTAAAATTACATTATGGTCGCAAATATCACTTAATTGCTTAAAGATATTCATTTTTAGCGATACATTTTCTGTTGCAGCTTCCACAACCAAATCGCAACCCACAATGCCATCTTTAATATCCGTATAAGTGATAATGTTTGAAATGGTTTTGTGTTTGTCTTCTTCTGTGATACTTCCTTTAGTAACCATTCTGTCTAAGTTAGCGGCAATAGTTGCCATTCCTTTTTCTAATGATTTCTCAGAAATATCAATTAATTTAACGGTAAATCCAGCTTGTGCAAAAGTATGAGCAATTCCGTTGCCCATCGTTCCTGATCCTATTACGGCTATTGTTTTCATTATTCTAAACTATTTATATTAAAATTAAAAAATTTATCTAAATCTTCTTTAATTACTTCATACTCATTTTCATCAATAAATTTATTTGAATACAACCAAATATATCTTTCATTTTGAAGTGCATAAGGTAATATTGGATCTATAATCAAATATTTTTTTTTGAAATAATTAATTCTGGCTTTATCAATTTGTTCAATGAAATTATCAACTTCGTTTTTGTTTTTATTAATGTAAATAAAATATAGTAATTTTGAAGCTTTTATGTGTTTTTCCTCATATACTTGAGTGTTTTTAATAACTATAAAAATAAATGGAATTAACATTAGAAAAAACATAATTCCTATAGCTTGTTTTGGAGCTTCATTTAAAACCATAACTAATGTTAAAATCAAAAATAAATTTAAAAACACAGAAGCATATAGTCTTATGGTTAATTTATCTGGTTCTCCTTTTTTTATGAAACTACTTTTTTCAATTTCTTCAAATGGAATTTCATATTTAACTTTTTGATTTATTGTATTTAAATCAACAGACAATCCATCACCATTGATTTCAAAAATCTGTTTTTGATTTTTAAACTTTATTTCTAATTTTTTTTCCATTTGTTATCTTTTCATACTATCAATAATCTGATACGCTACGCGCAACGCTTCTGTTCCATCTTCTAAAGAAACAATAGGAGTTGTATTGTTATTAATGGCATCTGCAAACGATTCCAATTCATCTAAAATGGCGTTGTTTGGATGTACATTTGGATTGTCGAAATAAATTTGTTTTTTCACACCTTCCGCATTTTGTAAAATCATATCAAAATCGCCCGGAATTTCTGGTGCATCTTGCATACGAACGACTTCGCAAATTTTATCTAAATAATCTACAGAAATGTAAGCGTCTTTTTGAAAGAAACGCGATTTACGCATATTTTTCATAGAAATTCTACTCGCTGTAATGTTGGCTACACAACCGTTTTCAAACTCTAAACGTGCATTGGTAATGTCTGGAGAATCTGAAATTACAGCAACGCTACTCGCATTGACTGATTTTACTTTCGATTTCACTACGCTTAAAATCGCATCAATATCGTGAATCATTAAATCTAAAACCACAGGAACATCGGTGCCGCGTGGGTTAAATTCCGCCAAACGATGTGTTTCAATAAACATCGGTTTGTTGATTTTATCTTTCACAGCTGTAAACGCAGGATTAAAACGTTCAACGTGACCAATTTGACCTTTTACATTGTATTTATTGGCTAAGGCAAGAATTTGTTCTGCTTCTTCCACAGTTGTTGCAATTGGTTTCTCAATGAAAACATGTTTTCCTGCTTCAATAGCTAGTTTTGCACATTCAAAATGTTGCAGTGTAGGTGTAACAATATCTACCACATCTACTGCAGCTATAAGAGCTTCAATGGAGTCGAATTTAGTATAACCAAATTCAGCAGCAACCTTAACTGCATTTTCTTCAAAAGCATCGTAGAAGCCTACTAATTCATATTTTTCAGATTGATTTAATAATCGTAAATGTATTTTTCCGAGGTGACCAGCACCTAAAACGCCTACTTTAAGCATAGAATTAAATTTTATCAAAAGTACTAATTATTACATTAATTCCAATATTGAAATTCCAAATTCCAATGATTTAATAAAGTATTTTTTTGGGATTTTGAATTTGCATTTTGATTATTTTCAAGCTATTTTTACGAAATAAATTTCCACCCAAATTGAAAGATACTAATAAACATCAAGGACTTAGAAATCAGCTCGTAAAACAGTTGGAAGAAAAAGGAATTACCGATAAAAATGTATTGGCAACTATTAGTAAAATTCCTCGCCATCTTTTTTTAGATTCTAGTTTTGAAAATTTTGCCTATCAAGATATGGCATTTCCAATTGGTTCAGATCAAACGATTTCTCAACCGTATACTGTTGCCTTTCAAACCCAACTTTTAGAAATAAAAAAAGGAGATAAAGTATTGGAAATAGGAACCGGAAGTGGTTATCAAACAGCGGTGCTTTATTTATTAGGTGCAATTGTATATAGTATTGAGCGACAAAATAAATTGTTTAAAAATGCGTCACGCGAGTTACCAAAGCTAGGATATCATCCTAAAAAAATGGTATTTGGAGACGGTTATAAAGGATTGCCTGAGGCTGCTCCTTTTGATAGTATTATTGTTACAGCTGGCGCACCTATTATTCCGCAACCCTTGATGGCACAATTAAAAATAGGAGGTAGGCTCGTTATTCCAGTAGGTGAAAAAGAACAAATCATGACATTGCTGATTCGTAAAAACGAAACACAATTTGAAAAACATGAGTTTGGCGATTTTAAATTTGTTCCCTTATTAGAAAATAAAAATTAATCCCGATACTTCGGGATTAATTAGGTTTAAGGATAGAAAGATAGCGTTCTAAACACTCTTTCTCAGTTTGTGCAATAAAAAGCAGAAAATTTTCTTTATTGTTTTCTACTTGGCAAGCTTCTAAAGCATTGTAATACTGCATTCTACTTTCATTTGTGCCTTTTATATTTGCTATCACATAGCCATGTTGTAATAAAATTAAATTCATTAACAATCTAGAAGTTCTGCCGTTTCCGTCTATAAATGGATGAATGGTAACTAATCTTTCATGCATTTCAGCAGCTAAAATTACAGGGTGTAAATTGTTTTTATTAGTTTGATACCAAATAAACAATTCTTCCATTTCTTTAGCTACTAAAAAAGGTTGCGGCGGCATATGCGAACTTCCTTTAATCATAACTTGTACTTTTCTATATTTGCCTGCATCTTCAGGGTAAATTCCTCTAAGTATTAAATTGTGAATACATAAAATTTCACGCTCATTGATAGTGGTGTTTTTATCCATTAATTCTTTAATATAAGCAATTGCCTCTTGATGATTAATTGCTTCAAGATGTTCGCGCATGCTTTTTCCAGAAATAGTTAATCCTTCATTAACGATTAAATCTGTTTCTTTTAATGTTAATGTATTTCCTTCAATTTTGTTGCTTTCAAACGTGTATTCTAGTTCTAAAGCTTGTGTTACTCTAAAGCTATCATACTTTCTAAATTGATGTAATTCATTTTTTAAACCATCAATTTCTTTAATTAATTGTTCCAATTTAGTTGATAAAGGAGCGCGCTTAAATGAAGCATAATAAGCCATTTCTTCTTTAACTTGATGAATTGCTTCAAATGCAAAGTGGTCATCGCCAATTTCAGCATATATTTTTTCTTTCAACCAAGCTATCATTAATTTTTCAAAATTAATTTCAAGCACCGAAGCTAATTTTACAATTTGATCTCGTGTAGGTTTTCTTGAGCCATTTTCAAATTTACTAATGAGCGCCTGATCAATACCTAAAAGTTGTGCCAACTCTCTGGTTTTGATGTTTTTTTGCTCTCTTGCAGTTTTTAAAATTGTTTTCATATCGTAATGACTTTTAATTTCATGACAAATTTAGTCATAATTTTTGATAAAAAAAAGCTAAAAAGCCTTTTTTATTCGATCTAAATCTCTTTTTGTGTCTTGCTCTTTTAAAGATTCGCGTTTGTCGTAGTTCTTTTTACCTCTACAAAGTGCAATTTCTAGTTTTGCTAATCCTTTTTCATTGGTAAACAATCGAAGCGGAACTATAGTTAGTCCTTTATTTTCTGAATCTTTGTTTAATTTTTTTAATTCTTTTTTATTTAATAGAAGTTTTCGTTCACTTTTGGTTTTGTGATTGTAATGTGTTCCATACAAATACTCTTCAATATTTGAATTAATAACAAAAAGTTCGCCTTCATGAAATTCGCAAAAACTTTCAGTAATAGAAGCTTTTCCTAATCGAATGGATTTAATTTCGGTACCCGATAAAACAATTCCAGCCGAGTATTTATCAAGAATCTCGTAATCGAATTTTGCTCTTTTATTGAGTATGTTAATTGTCTTTTGCATGAAGGGCAAAGGTACTTTAAAAATTGATAATTTTAAAGGAAACTAATGTTTTCTGAAATTTCGTTTTAACAAACCATAGATAACTGTATCAGTAAATTCATTGTTGTAATAAAAATTTTCTTTGAAATGGGCTTCTTTTACAAATCCAACTTTTTGTAAAATACGCTCAGAAGAAATGTGTCTTGAATCAATAACTGCTTCAATAGTATGAAATTGAAGTGAATTAAAAGCAAAATCTAATAAAACAGTTACTGCCTCAGTTACATAACCTTTACCCCAATGTTCAGGTGTAATCATGTAGCCTAATTCGGTTCTAAAATGTTCGGGTTGCGTTCTGTAAAAACCCATTATTCCGATACATTTATCGCTTCCTTTTTCGTTAACCGCCCAATTGATATCAATATTTTCGTCTATTTTGTCATTAATCATTTTAATGTGTGCCAAAGCACCTTCAATATCTATAATTAATGGTCTTGGAATATATTTCATCGTTTCTGGATTACCTCTAAGAAGTAAAATTTCAGGAGCGTCTTCTGGCGTTAATTTTCGAAATTGTAAACGTTCTGATTCGAGTTTAGGAAACGGCGAGAAATTAAGTTGTAACATTTTTTAATTATGGAATTAAATTATTAATAGCCGCATCATGTTTTTTGCTTAAAAGTAAAATCATACTACAAGCACCTATGGTTGCCAAGAGCATATCCGATTGTGTGTCCCAAACATAGCCTTGGGTGCCTAAAAAGGCATCGCCACCTTCACCGGTACCAATGGAAATCCACCATTCAATCCATTCATAAGCGCCACTAATCGCTAGACAAATTGCAATAATAATAAAATTGAAATAGTTTTTGTTGGCCACGACATTTTTTCTAATGAATAATTCACGAGTAATAATAGCCGGAACAAAACCTTGTGCAAAATGACCTACTTTATCATAATTATTTCGGCTGTGCTCAAAGGTTTCCTTGATCCAATCAAATAACGGTACTTCGGCATACGTATAATGACCACCAAGGAATAAAATATAGCAATGTATCAGAATAAATAAATACGTAAAATTGGTAAACTGAAATTTTTTATAAGTAAAAACTAAAATCAGTAAACCAATGATTGCTGGTGAAACTTCTAAAAACCAAGTGAAATATTCCTTTGGATTAATTCCAGAAAGGATTAGTCCGATAAAGAATAAGAGTATATAAATTTTTGGTTGCTTCATTGAATAATTTATTTTTTTTTGATCAATAATGCACTTAGCAAAGAAAAAATTATTCCTAATGGCAAAATTTCTGTATAGGTTAACACAATGACCATTAATGGATTTTTATACATTTCTTTGAATGTATTCATATCTTTAGTTACTTGCAAAACTTCAGTCGGGCTTGCTTTTTTAATCGCCATTTCTGTATAATGTTCGGCAAAATTTGGAAAAAAATTATAATAAATAATCAACCAAACTACTACATAAATTGTTGCAATTATAAACGTAATCCAAAAACTGGTTATAAATCCTTTTCCAAAGGAAATAATACCATTATTAGCAAGTCTTTGTTGTTTAACACCATGAAAGGCAAATAAAAAGGCAAGTAGCATGCAAGCAAAACCAAAGAGCATGTTTACTTCTTTTTCAGGATTAGATTTCATGTAGAGTGTAATAATCACGAGTGATGCAGTAACTATTAGCCCTCCAAATAATCCGTTTTTAATTATAATCTTATTCATGTGAATTGTTTTTTTGTTGGCGCATCAAATATAAATAAAAACACTTAACATAAATTAAAATGCTAAGTGTTTACTCAAACTAATTAAAAAAATAACTATTTTATTTTACTGATTTCTAAACACCAATTGATTCTCAAAACTATCTAATAATATAATACTTTCTGCGGTTACTTTACCCGCTAATATTTCTTTTGAAAGTTGGTTCAAAACTTCGCGCTGAATTACTCGTTTTACGGGTCGTGCACCATATTGAGGGTCAAATCCTTTTTGAGCTAAATACTCAATTGCTTCAGGAGTAGCATCCAACGTAATTTGTTGTTGTGCCAACATTTTTATCACGCCCTTCAATTGTAATCCTACTATTTCTTTAATATTTGCATTAGTTAAAGGTGTAAACATTACAATCTCATCTATTCGATTGATAAATTCAGGTCGAACAATTTGTTTTAATAAACCTAGAACTTCAATTTTAGCAGCTTCGGTTGTCGCTTCGATATTACCTTTTAAATTTTCAAATTTCTCTTGTATTACAGCACTTCCCATATTTGAAGTCATGATGATAATCGTATTTTTGAAATCGGCTACACGGCCTTTATTATCCGTTAATCTTCCTTCATCTAACACTTGTAACAAGATGTTAAACGTATCAGGATGTGCTTTTTCAATTTCGTCTAACAACACAACAGAATAAGGTTTTCTTCGAACTGCTTCGGTTAATTGTCCGCCTTCGTCATAACCTACATAGCCTGGAGGCGCACCAACTAATCTGCTCACCGAATGACGTTCTTGGTATTCACTCATATCAATTCTAGTCATTGCGTTTTCATCGTCGAATAAATATTCGGCTAACGCTTTGGCTAATTCAGTTTTTCCCACGCCTGTAGTTCCTAAGAAAAGAAAACTTCCGATAGGTTTTTTCATGTCTTGCAAACCGGCACGACTTCTGCGAACAGCATCACTAACGGCTTCAATAGCTTCTTCCTGACCTACCACTCTTTGATGCAATTCTTCTTCTAAACGAAGTAATTTTTCTCGTTCGCCTTGCAGCATTTTCATAACAGGAATTCCCGTCCATTTAGCCACTACTTCGGCAATATCTTCGCGAGTTACTTCTTCTTTAATTAAGGAAGTTCCAGCTTGATTTTCGGCCAATTTTAATTGAAGAGCATCTAAACGTTCTTGTGCTTCTTTGATTTTTCCGTAACGAATTTCGGCTACTTTTCCATAATCGCCATTGCGTTCGGCTTGTTCGGCTTCGTTTTTGAAATCCTCAATTTCTAGTTTTACATTTTGAATGCTATCCACCACATCTTTTTCTGATTTCCATTTAGTGAAAATTTCATTACGTTGCTCTTTTAATTCTGATAATTCAATATGCAAGACTTTTAATTTAACTTCATCTTGCTCTCTTTTAATCGCTTCAATTTCAATTTCCAATTGCATAATTTTTCGATCCAGAACATCTAATTCTTCAGGTTTTGAATTAATTTCCATCCGCAATTTGGAAGCTGCTTCGTCCATTAAATCAATAGCTTTATCAGGCAAAAAACGATTGGTAATGTAGCGTTGCGATAATTCTACAGCAGCAATAATTGCATCGTCTTTGATTCGCACTTTGTGATGGGTTTCATACTTATCTTTGATACCACGCAAAATGGAAATAGCACTTTCAGTATCAGGTTCGGCTACCAACACTTTTTGGAAACGACGTTCTAATGCTTTGTCTTTTTCGAAATATTTTTGGTATTCGTCTAATGTTGTGGCACCAATTGCTCGCAATTCACCACGAGCCAAAGCAGGTTTTAAAATATTAGCGGCATCCATTGCGCCTTCGCCACCGCCAGCACCAACCAGCGTATGAATTTCGTCTATGAAAAGTACAATATCTCCTTCGGCAGAAGTTACTTCTTTAACTACAGCTTTTAATCGTTCTTCAAATTCACCTTTGTATTTTGCACCTGCAATAAGCGCTCCCATATCTAATGAATAAACAATTTTGTCTTTTAGATTTTCTGGAACGTCGCCATCAACTATTCTGTGTGCTAAACCTTCTGCAATAGCAGTTTTACCAACGCCTGGTTCACCCACCAACATCGGATTGTTTTTGGTACGACGTGTTAGAATTTGTAATACTCTTCTAATTTCTTCATCACGTCCAATTACTGGATCGAGTTTACCACTTTTTGCTAATTCGTTGAGGTTTTTTGCATATTTATTCAAAGAATTATACGTTTCTTCTGCCGAAGCTGAGGTTACTCGTTCGCCTTTTCGCATTTCGTCGATAGCGGCTTGTAATCCTTTTTCCGTTACCCCTTGATCTTTTAATATTTGTGCAACTTTGCTTTTTGATTTTAAAATTGCTAATAATAAATGCTCTATAGAAACGAATTCATCGTTCATTTTTTTAGCAATGATTTCCGCTTCGTTAAGTGTAGTTGAAGCGTCTCGAGAAAACATAATATCACCTCCAGAAACTTTTGGGAAACTTTGAATGGTACTTTCTAAAATCTTTTTAAAAAGCTCGATATTTACGTTCAGCTTTTTCAAAAGAAAAGGGGTGACATTCTCATCTACTTCCAATATTCCTTTGAATAAGTGTTCGTTTTCAAGTTGTTGTTGCCCATAACTTTGAGCAATTTGCTGTGCTTGTTGCAACGCTTCTTGCGATTTAATGGTAAATTTATGGATATTCATTTTTTTATGTTTTTATTGTTGTAAGTTGATTACTTTTGTAGGTACGGACAATATGTGTTCCAAAGAAAATAGTAAGACAATTTGACGTTTTTTGAATATTTTTTGAAGAGATATCGGTCAAAATGGCTTAAAATTTAATAAAAAACATCTTTTTTGATAAATAGTGACTAAAATAGGCACTAAAAAAATAATATTTATGGAGTGGAATGAATTAACAGAACAATCTCAGTTAGAACAATTAAAAGCACAATCGGAAGAGCAACCTGTTTTGATTTTTAAGCACAGTACTCGTTGTAGTATTAGTCGATTTGCATTAAAGCAATTTGAAAATGAATTTGATTTACAGGATAAAATTGCACCTTATTTTTTAGATTTATTAAATCATCGTGATATTTCAAATGAAATAGCTTTTCAATTTAATGTTCAACATCAATCGCCCCAAATACTATTACTTAAGAATAGGGTAGTGGTTTATCATACATCTCATGAGAACATTGATGCCACCGAATTAAAAAAGTATTTGTAAAAAAAAAAAGCATTTGAATTTCAAATGCTTTTTTTTATTTAATATACAATTGTAATATTTCTTTATTTTAGAATCTAATAACAGTAAAACTTAATAGTTAATATGAGATTAAATGTATATTGAATAATAAATTACTACTATTTGTATAACCACTTGAATAATATTATTGTTTTCTGAATTTATTTTTAGTGATAATTCCTTTTAACTTTACTTTTAAATCTTCACCTGTATCATAAATCATTTGATCATTATTAGGAAAAGGAACAGCTTTTCGTTGAAAATATTGATGATAATTATCTTCGCAAGCTCTTTTATCTCCGTTATAATTTGCATAGACATAATCAAAAACGAATTCACTTGTAACAGGAAAAGTATCAATTAACTGATTACTATTAAAATCAATATAATCTATTTTTGCTGTAACTTGGCATGATTTGAATTGGGTAAATTCATAAATACTAATTGAAATTGTTTTCATATTATCGATTTTTATAGGGTTTCCTATACTATCTTTAACCACATTTCCATTAGCGTCTAACAATGTTTTTAAACCGTCTTTAATTTGTTTTTCTTTTATAAATTGTTTTTCCTTAACTTGTTCAGGTGAAATGGTGATTTGTCTAAAATTTACTATCATTCCAAAATCATAGTGAATTCCTTTTTGACGATTATTGTGATATACAGTCCATTTATCATTTATACCATATGTGCTAAAGTTTAATAAATCGTCTTGTAAACGAGAAGGAATAACCAAATTAGTTTCATTTTTTGTATAAACATGAACAAAATCGGTTCCTTTAAATTGCGCTTCATCCATTAAAGTTCTTACATCTTTATAATTTGGATTTAATTTATCTAAATAGGCTAAATCATCATAAGCTTGTCTAAAATCCATTTTGTTTTTAGCAGTTAATAATTTTTTAGCATTGGCATATAAATATTCTGAAAGTATAGATTTACTACTAATTATTTCGTCAGAATAGTCATCAAAAGGAAAATTAGCATTTCTACCTTCTTTTAATAGGTTAAGAGGTAATATTGGTTTTATTCGTTCTTGACGATTGTTTAATTGATTATATATAGTAAATATGCGTTCATAATTTGAAGGCGTATTTTCTTTAAATAATAGGTTGAGTTTTTCTTCATCACGTTGTTTTGCCTTTGCAAATGCTTCCTCAAGTAAATAAACATATTCTTGTTTGCTTTTAGCATTTTTATTGGTTTTTAAAGCATCTATAGCATTAATAATAGCACTGTCATAATCACCATTACTTATCATAGATTGTGTTTGTTTAACACCGCACGAAATAATTGCTAAAGAAAATAATAATAGGGAAAATTTTTTCATATGTAATAAGTTTGAATTTGTAAATGAATTTTTAGTCTGTTTTTTTGCATTCTTTTAATAATAAGTATTCAAAAAAGATGCCATTTTTTAGAATAAAAAACTCCGAAGTTATTCGGAGTTTAATAGAAAATAGTATCTAAATCTTATTTTCCATCTCTATCAACCTTGATGCGTTCGGGTCTGTTAGCGAGTTCCCAAGCTAAGACAAAAGCAAGTTGGGTTCTTTTGGCTAATGCATCGTATTCGATTTTATCTGGTGTATCTGAAGACTGATGATAATCGGCGTGAATACCATTGAAAAAGAAAATAGCAGGAATGCCTTTTTTAGCAAAGTTATAATGATCTGAACGATAATAAATACGCTCAGGATCTTTACGGTCGTTGTATTTGTAATCCAATTCTAATTGGGTGTGTTTTGCATTAACTTCTTCATTAATGGTGTGTAACTCACTACTCAAACGATCTGAACCAATTACATAAACATAATTGTTTGTTTTTGGATGCAGCGTATCGCGTCTACCAATCATATCAATATTGATATCAACTACCGTATTTTCGATAGGGAATAGTGGATTTTCTGAATAAAAACGCGATCCATGTAAACCATGTTCTTCACCAGTTACGTGTAAGAATAAGATAGAACGCTTAGGGCCAAAACCATCATCTTTTGCCTTTTTGAAAGCTTGTGCAATTTCTAATAATGCTACAGTTCCGGAACCATCATCATCAGCACCGTTAAAAACTTCTCCATTTTTCATTCCCACATGATCATAATGTGCCGAAATTACAATGATTTCTTGAGGTTTTTCAGATCCCTCTATAAATGTCCAAATGTTTTCCGAATCATTTAATTTAGGTGCAAAACCACGTTTCATGAATTCAGAGGGCACTTTTTGATAAAAGTCGGTTGCCCCTGGAGGGAAACTTATTCCGTTTTTTTTGTATTCGTTGATTAAATATTCACCCGCTCTTTTTTGTCCTGGTTCACCAGTATTTCTACCTTCCATATTGTCATCAGCAACAATGTAAAGGTGTTTACTCAATTCTGCGGAAGTAATACTATTTTTATAGACTACTACATCGGCTACTTTAGTTGCTTTTTGCGAAGTCGAACAACTTACAACTACTATTGCTAATGCAACTAATGATAAAATATTTTTTTTCATTTCGAATTTATTTTTGATAAAATTAACAATTATTTTATAGTAATGAAAATTTAATAATTTTTATTTTAGTTGACTATATTGAATTAAGTGGGAGGGTAGGGTATTTTTAATTCTAGCTGTTAATTTTATTATAAAAGTCGTTCTATAGCAATGAAGTTATTAATATACGAGGGCATAATAATCAAAGTAACTCGGTACATTCTACTATTATCTGGATCGGTTAAATGATATATAATAGTATCACCAGCCGATATAAATCCCCAACCAAAAGGAGAGCCGCTAGGATTGGTATTGTAAGCTATAGCAGTAGCTGTTCTAGTTCCATAAGATGCACCATTATTGTATTTTGCTTCAACATAAAGATTTACTGTTCCAGAGACTGTAGCTATAGATAAACCTCTTGGCTCATATGTTGTAACTGAAAATTTCAAATTATCAAAGGTTAAAAAAGTTCCGGCAGTAACGCGGCCCACTAGTTTCGTGGATACATTCCCTGTTGGATCTCCAATGTTTAACTTACCAGCCATATTCACATTTCCACTATTATCAATTCTTAATCGCTCAGTACCACCCGTTCGCATCACAATGTTATTGTTCATATCTGCAATTGTGGAGTAACCGGTTATATCGATAGAACTTTGTGTGTTTACATTTGTACCTCCTCCTGCAGATAACCTTAAAAATCCATCATCTTGTCCATCAATTTGAGGAGACCCTCCAACGCCTCTTATTTCATAATTACCGATAGAACTGGTATTTAAAGAAGGCCTATTGGTTGAATTACCAAATCCAGTGGCTATTTTAATTCCACCTCCAGCGATATTCAATTTTGAAGTTGGAGTAGTTGTTCCAATACCTACTTTTCCTGTATTATTATATACATCATTACCAGAAAGTACCCAAGGATTCACAAAAGCAGAGGATCCAACTTGCTGTATGCTTGCCCAAGTACTAGAATACCCACTGACCGTAGATGGCGCATAAGCAATAATACTTCCTGAAATATTTATAATTCTTAAGTAAACGGTAGTATTTACTGTTGGAGTATAATAAACGACTGCTTTATCCTGTGGGGCATCTGTAAAGGCAGCTCCAGCTTTCATTATAACTCCGATACTACTGCCAGGTAAAATAGCATTAGTATTATCAACCCATGTGTAATATCCATACCCTGTAGAAGACCCACCCAATGCAGCTTCTAATTTATATGTTTTATTGGCTTGTAATTGGAATCCTCCGCTAGTAATGGTAATTCCTGCTCCGGAAGAAGTATTAAAGTTTACATTACCAGCAGCAGATAAAGTTTGATTTGCAGATAAGGATGCTTGTATATAATCTACCATCTGATCAGGAGAAGACGCAGTAGCAATAGTAGTCCAATCTGTTCCATTCCAATAATAATAGCCTGCTTGTAATCCGACAGAACCTAAATTATAGACTAATAACCCTTCTGCAGGACTAGGAATGGTTGTCGCATCGGTATTGCTTGTTAAGGTAACTCGTGGGGGCAAAAAACCTTTATTCGTAGCAGTCACGTCAAGCTTTGCAGAAGCGTGTGGTGTTGAGGTACCAATACCAGTTTGAGCATGTATTTGCCCTAAAATTAAAAATGCTATTATTAATACATATTTTTTCATTTCATCTTTTTTATCGTACCCAATACCAAATAATACCTGGGTTTATATTTGAAGCTCCACCATTAGCATCACTTATCCAAGGTGCTGGCGAATAAGTACTATTGTATGAAATCATTGTTCCAAACCAGTTTCCAATTCCACTTGATAATGTTAAATAAGCAACATTACCACCTGCAGTTGTACTACGCCAAGGCATTCGTTGCGGAATTCCATCGTTATTTGTAACATAATTCCATGTGCCAAATTTGGGATTCAAAGTAATATTGGTTTGAGCATTACTAGTACTTACAAAACTATAGGCTGCATTAGCCGTCCATATTCCTCCAAAGTTTCTTCTACTACCAGCATCAATCATGTATTGAAAGCCACTTGCACTTCTTTTAATGTAATCCGCCCAACCAATAATCGAATAATTAGCACTTGAGGCACTAATAATCTCTGCATTAGTAGTAAAGGGATTGGAAACATTCAATGCAACTGAATTATTGTAATTCCAACCTACATAGGATGAGTTTTTCATAATCAAGGTCCAACCTCCACCATCGGTAGTCATATCGGCATAAATTTTAAATGGATTGCCGCTGTTAATGTTGGGGTTTTTTATCCAATAAAATCCATCTTCTGAATTGGGATAATCTTGTTTGATTTGGTAGGCACTGGTCGAAGCGGTTTCAGGACTTAAACCAGAATTAGCACGATAAAACTGCTGTTTTGAATTGTTGAAAATAGTCGTTATTTCTTGTTGGGATAATTCTCTATTGTATAATTTAAAGCTAGCTACATTTAAATTCATCAACCAATTCAAATCATTGCGCCAACATGCAATTCTTCCGGCACCTGAATTAAAATTGGCATTTGCAGTATTAAATCCACTATTTACTTGAGACAAAGAGGTTTGATTAACACCATTTACATAAATCTTGTTATTGCTAGTAGAACTTGTATTCATAACAAATACAAGGTGTTTCCAGGCTCCTTCTATTCCTAAATTTTCTACTCTTGTACTAGTTAATCCGTATAAATCTCCGCCCGAAGTATTAAATCCAATATTACCTCCTTTTGTCCAAACATCATATTGTCCAAACCCAAAATACATGGATCCATTAGGCGCATTTAATGAATTGGTTTTTACCCACATGTCTACTGTTACTGTATTAGTACTTCCAATATTCGCATTGAAATTAGCAAAACTAGAAGTGCCATTAAAAACAATTGAACCCCCAACAGCAGGGCTATAAGACGTTGATGTCAAAGCTACATGAGATCCGTTTCCAGAAAGGTCGTTCCAGGTCGTTCCTGTTCCTGGATATGAGTTCGAGTTCGCAGCATCCAATCGCAATACCAAACCGTCAGAAATCACAGGTAAAGGTTCGACAATTACGCCCAAACGCATACATATATAATTATTCCAAGTTAAAGGATTAACTCGCACATATTTAGCTACTATTGGCGTTGGAAAAAGTAATTTAACATCCTCTGTATTATTACTATTTAGAGTAGCATTTGATATAACCCTTGTCCAACTTGAACCATCGATACTTACATCAATATGAGCGGAACTTACCCATTGAGCCAATTCGGCCCTACCTTGCGTAATAATCCCTTTCATAGTAACAGGTTCGTCATAATTTAAAGCAATAAATTGACTTGTATTCTGTGTTTGAGCTATCCAACCTAAATCAGAATTTAACCAAGGTCTATATGAAATTTCTGAAAAAACAGCAGATGTACCATTAGGACCATATAATGGATTCCAAGCGCTCGATACACTCCAATAGGTTGGATTGGAATTTGTATTAGGACTATGGATAACATACTCATACTTTTCTTTTTCACGTTGGTATTCCTGTGCAACATCACTATTATTCAAAGGAATATTATACATTTTGAACTGTGCTAAATTAAACCTGCCGTATGCCGCAGAACCCATATCTGTTGCAGTATAGGCGCCAATTCCATAATGTAAACCATAGCCGTAATTTATAGGTGACTGTCTTGCATAAGTCTTTGTGCCTTGCAAAACGCCATCAACATACCCTTTAAGATTCGCTCCATCATATACCATAACAATATGGTGCCATTGATTTAGGGCAATTGTATTGGTTGATGTTAAAATTTCAGTTCCTGGCCAAACTCTAAATTTAAGATAACCATTTACCATTTCAATTTGAGAATCCTGCCAACCCGCACTTATTGAACCTGCTCCAAATTCGCTTAGAATAATTCCGTTTGCATTTAGGGGATAAATCCATAAATTAATGGTGTGACTATTTTGAATAGTTGTCGCTGCAACTGATTTGAAATAGGATTTTAGATCAGGTGTTATTATATATTGATTCACTCCATTGAATGAAGCATAACCTAAAGTTTTAATAAAACCTGGACTATTTAACAATGTGGCACTACCTGTTGTTGTACTTGCTAAATTATTCACAGAATTTCCTGTTCCAGAAAAACTAGCCGGATTAGAAAAATCGTAATTCACGACCAAATGATTTTTTGGGATATTAGATTGTTGTATAGGCAAGCTGATTTGAGCCCCTACGAAAAGGGACTGTAAAAACAATACTATTACTATCGCTTTCTTCATCTTAATTACTCATTTCTCCTGCTACAATAATACTATTGCTTCCTAAATGCATAATACTAACTACCGCATATTGACTAGCTGTTTTAGTAAATGAACCCCTGTTGAAATAGGTGCCCGAAAATGTAATTTGACCCGCACCCATTTGCACCACCGTGCAATTGAATCCTGTTGGTAATCCTGTGGGAATAGTTACTGTAATTGCTGAAGCACTGGTGGATTGAATGATTTTACCATTATCGGCAGCGGTTAGGCTATATCCTCCGGATATAGTGGCTACATTCGCTCCAAATCCTGAAATGGTAGAAGTACTTGCGTTGCCCCCTGTTAAATTTCCTGTAGTCGAAACGTTGCCACTAGTATAAGTTAGATCATTTCCAGATCTGCTCCAATCCATGTTGACTCTAGTCCAAACTACCGATGAGGATGATCCTGTATTGACATAAAATCCTGCATCACCGTCTGTTTGATACACTAATAAACCATTAGCTGGCGTGGCAATTGCACTTCGTTGTGTTGCAGTCATTCGGGGCAATAAAAATCCTTTATCTGTTGCCGCTACTTCTAATTTTGCCGAAGCATTAGGCGTAGTGGTGCCAATACCCGTTTGGGCGTGTCCTAATAGAACAAACAAACCAAAAAAAAGAAATCCATATGTTTTCATAATAATACTATTAAAGACCTAAATATATAAAAGTGTTAACCACTAAACTACGCGGTGTTTTATCTATAGCTTGTTGCGTAACACCTCCATTGATACTAGTAGAGGTCGCTGTATGAGCATGGGGATCCATGGTATGACTATGTTCTCCTGCAGAGCCGATGATTCCGGTAGTGACATAAAAAGCACTCACAATTCGGTCTGTAATATCAGCATCTACTTCCGTTGTAGGAAACATACCATTTTTAAAAGCACTGGGGTTTCCATTGGCGTAACCTCCTGTAGAACTAGGAACAACTCGTATTGAATGGTCATGGTATCCAGCGTTTTGCATCGTAGCTACGGTACTGTTTACCGTTATAGTAGGAGCAATGTTAGGCAGTTGATTCGGAGCAAGTGTTGTACTCATACTTCCTGTAACGGTTCCTAAAGTACCACTCGATTGCATCAAAACAGCATTGGTAGCGTCAGGTAGATAAGTACCAATTCCTAATACAGTAGCTTGTGTTTGTTGTGATGCCGTTAGGGTAGATTTGAGCCTACCATCTAATTTGACCCAACCGTTGTGATCTCCAGTTTGTATTCCTGTTTTTACATCGCCTAAATTGTATTGGTTAATTGGTAAATTACCAGCCACCATTTTGTAATAGACTCTATCGTAGTCATTCACATTTCGTGAGCCCCCCGTAACGTATACATTATAGGTGGTGCCAGCCTGTAAGTTTACTTCAAGCTTTCCATTATATTCCACAC
>JAGOAL010000017.1 GCA_017983975.1 Flavobacterium sp. | reverse complement strand
TAACTATACACAGTAGGAATCACATAATCGTCATCTCCTACACAGCTTGTTAAAGAACTTGAAACAAGCCCTAACAAAAATATTGTTTTTAAAAATTTTATTTTCATTGTATATTTTTTTAGAAGTTGATGTAGAAGTTAACGAAGAAAGTTCTTCCGTATCCGTAGAAATATTTTGAACCAAAAGATGGTGTTCCGTTAGCCTGATCAGCTTGTAAATCAGGGAAAGTAGCTTTTCTAGATTGCTCAAAACCACCAGTTTTGTACTGAATATCAAATACATTATTCACCGAGGCAAAGAAACCAACTGTATTTCGGTTTGCTTTACTAATTCTCCATGATTTTCCTCCTGTTAAATTTACCAATGTAAAACTATCAAATTTTTCTTGTTTAAGAATAGCTCTTACGGTTTCTGGAGTAGCGCCAGCATAATTATCGCCTGTAGCACTATCAATACTAAAATTATCAGTTCTTAGAATGTTAGCAAAATCAACATAGCTGTTAGCCAAATAATTAACATTTGCACCGATCCACCAGAAATTAGGATCTCTATATTCTAATCCAAAAGAAGCAGCTGTTTGCGGCATACCTGCTTGATGATAATTTTTAATGTATACTGTTCCAAAATCAGTTAATGAATTGTTTCCGGCAGCAGCTAATGCATCATCGTTTGTTTTCAATCTTGCATTGTCTGAAAAGATATATTGCCCGTATGAAGCAGCAGCAGTTGCTTTAATGGTTGAAGTAATATTATATTCTAAACCAAGCTCTACACCCATATTTTGTTTGTCAATTCCAGACACGATTTCACTTACAAAAGTGTCTTCGTCTCCTCCATCATCGCTTCCAATTCCTTCACCGTAAAAGAAAGAAATTTCAGTAGCATCTTGAATTTTTGTGTAAAAACCAGTCAAACGCGCTTTTATTTTTGGTGTTTTTAAGATGTAACTTGCATCTGCACTGGTAACTCTTTCGCTTTGAAGATCTGGTGTAATTACATTGTTAAGTCGTGCATTAGAAAAAGTATTTCTTAAACTTGGCGCTTTAGTTTGATATAATCCGTTGAAATCAAAATAATTTCTTCCGTTTAATTTATAGGTTAAGCCTCCTTTAAAACCAAAGTTTTCAAAAGTGATGCTATTTCCTTTTCCATATGAATTATCCGCATAGATTCCGTTTTTATATAAACCTTCTCTTTGATATTCTGTTCTAGAGAAGTTTTGTGCTAAATAAAAATCAACTTTGTCATACGTAAATTTGAATTGAGTAAAACCATCAAAAGTTAACGCATGTAACAAATAGTTGTAACCATACGATTGATTTTCACCTATTTCTCTGTTCGGATTGTTTAAATCTGATTGACTCGCATTTCCTGAATAAAACGGATCAATATCAAGGAAATATTGACCTCCCATAAGATCAAGTAAATTTTGGTGATTGTGTGAACGTAATTTTCTCACATTAACCCCAGCATTTAATACAATATTATCTGATAAACTTGAGTTAATGATTGAATTGGCATTCAATAAATTGTCATCCGTTCGGTCTTCATATAACACATAAACGCTTCTACCTGCAAAAGCACTATTTTGATTAGCGATATACATAGCATTCCAGTCGATTTGACTATTTGCTCTAAAAGTATCACCAATTTGTGTCAATTGTCCTTCCGTATATCCTCCTAAGTTACTGAAATAACTTGGTAAATTTTTATAATAGGTTGGATCTGGATTATTTCCTAATTGATAATCTAATCTAGAATTTCCAATGGTTCCTGTTTGAAAAGCAACATTGGTGTTTAAAGTTGTTTTATCAGATAATTTCCAATAATGCGATAACATCACTAATGGTTCTTCAACGTCTTTATCTCTTGAATTACGCTTTTTACCATCTTGCCATCCCCAGTATGAGTTATATTTAATTCCCATTAAATCGTTCACCTCTTGAGTATTTGGCGATGATTTTCCTCTGCTATTTTGAGCATACATAGCAGTTAAGTTTAAGCTGTGTTTATCGTTTATTTTTTTCTCAACACTTGCAAATAAAGAATTGGCTGCATAATCTGTTCCTTCAAAATAACCTTCTTGTGCCCATCTTCTTGATGCAGAAACTACAAACGCCCATCCGTCTTTGTCCATTCCAGATGCGTAGGTTCCCATCGTTCTCCAACTGTAATTTGTGTTGGTACCCGACATCGAAATTCTAGATCCTGGTCTGTAAAATGAAGCTCTAGTATTAATTTCTTGTGTTCCTAATGCACTACCAAAAGTATAATCAGACGGCGCAGAACCCATTGTAAATTCTTGGTTTCTTGTAGCATCATTTAAACCACCCCAGTTACTCCATTGTGGTCTTCCGTCATACAATTTATTCATTACAATACCATTAATCATGGTAACGCCATATTCATTATCTAAACCTCTAATTCTAAAACGTGATTGTCCCCAGTTAAATGCTGCCGCTTGTTGATAAGCATCTCTCGTAGCTTGTAATAAACCCGAGGTACTTTCTGAGCCACTATTATCATCTCCTAAATCATTTTCAGTGATGGTAACTAAACTTAATTGTTGTTCAGAAGTTATATCTTCTTCTAAAACAATAGTTCCTAAGTCGATGGTTTCGCCTGTAAATGGTTCAAGCATTAAATTTTGTTGATTGTATCCATTAGATTTAATCACCAATACTTGTGCCCCAGAAGGCAAAGCCTGAAAAACAAAGTTTCCTTCAAAATCAGTTAAAACAGATTGGTTGTTGCTTTGGATAATAGCCACAACGTTTTGCAATGGTTTCTGACTTTTAGCATCGATAACCTTTCCTTTTAAGGCAGGATTTTGTTGTGCAAAAACAAAAACAGCTTGCAGCACTAATAACGTGCTCAATACAAGTTTTTTCATAAAGAATATTAAAATTAATACTAATTTAATGCTAAGTCGTTCAAAACTTAACAGCCTACAAAGATACAAATTTTAATAATATTATTTACCTTTGAACCCTGTTTTCTAGTAAACATAACTATAAAATAATCTACTTATATGAAAATAAAGCACTATTTGTCGGCTTTTGTTGTGATTTTATCAATAACTAATGCTTTCTCTCAAGAGAAAAAATTTAAAGTTCATACCGTTGCCTTTTATAATTTTGAAAACTTATTTGACACCATCAACGATCCTGATACTTATGATGAAGAATATACCCCATCGGAAGGCTGGACTTTAAAAAATTACAAAAAGAAGTTAGACAATCTAAGCAGAGTTCTTATCGAATTAGGCACAAGTGACGCTCAAAAAAATGCGCCAGTTATCATTGGTGCGTGTGAAATTGAAAATAGAAGAGTATTAGAGGATTTAACCAAACATCCCACATTAATTAATAAAGGGTATAAAGTCGTTCATTTTGATTCGCCTGATAAGCGCGGTATCGATGTTGGATTTTTGTATCAGGAAAAGCATTTTCAACCAACTAGCTATATCAATGTGCCTTTATATGTTTATGAAACCGAAACGGAATCTGTTAAAAAAACTAAGAAAGAAGAAGAGGAAACAGAAGAAAACGTAAACTATGATAAAAAAACGAAACGGATTTACACTCGTGACCAACTTTTAGTTACGGGTTTATTAGACGGAGAAGAAATAAACATCATTGTAAATCACTGGCCTTCACGTTCTGGTGGTGAAAAAAGAAGTAGTCCGTATAGAGAAGCTGCTGGGCGATTGAATAGAAAAATTATGGATTCTATTATCAAAATTAATCCAAATGCTAAAATCATTACGATGGGCGATTTAAACGATGGTGCTTACAATAAAAGTGTAAAGGAAGGAATTGGCGCCAAACTTAAAAAAGAAGAACTTAAAAAACCGGCCGATATTTTCAATCCGTTTGAACAAATGGCAAAAGATGGTCATGCGTCATTGTTCTATAGAGATTCTGGCGATATTTTTGACCAAATTATGGTGAGCGAACAATTCATTTCTAAAGATAAAAATGATTATGCAACCTTTAAGTATTGGAAAGCAGGCATATATAACAAACCTTTTCTCATTCAAAAAACCGGTCAATATAAAGGGTATCCACTCCGAAATCAAAACGGCGTTCCAGGATTCTCCGATCACTTCCCCGTGTATATTTACTTGGTGCAAGAAGTTAAATAAATAAAAATAAAAGGTTAGTTTGTAACAAAAAGTACAGCTAACCTTTTTTCTTTTTAGTAACTTTACCTTTTAAACAAAAACACAATGGCAACGGCTAAACCTTTTAACTTGCAAAAGTGGATTAATGAGAATAAAGACTTATTAAAACCACCAGTTGGCAACAAAAATATTTACGTAGCATCTGACGATTATATTGTGATGGTTGTGGGTGGGCCCAATGCACGAAAAGACTATCATTACAACGAAACTGAAGAACTTTTCTACCAATTGGAAGGCGAAATCACCGTGTATATTCAGGAAGAGGGTGAGAAGAAAGCCATGAAACTTTCGGCAGGAGACATGTACTTACATCCTGCAAAAATTCCCCATTCGCCTGCGAGAACCGAAGGCTCTGTAGGTTTAGTAATCGAAAGAAAACGCGCCGGAAAAGGTTTTACCGATGGTTTACTTTGGTTTTGTGACAATTGCAATTATAAATTACACGAAGTCTATTTTGAATTACACGATATTGAAAAGGATTTTCTACCGCATTTCACTGAATTTTTTACTTCGGAAGAAAAAAGAACATGTAAACAATGCGGAACAGTAATGGAAACCAATCCAAAGTATACCAAATTGTAACACAAAGCAACACAAAGGTTTTCACAAAGATTCACAAAAAAATAATCTGTGATAATCTGTGAAATCTGTGGCAAATAATAACACCAAGAGTATACCTTTGAGTCCTTAGCGCCTTCTTTGTGTTCCTTGTGGTTAAAAATATATTTTCTACCTTTGAAAAAAATTAAACAAAACACTACAAAAAAGTTATAAAATGATATCTGAAGCAGCAATTCAATTTGGTATGCAAGACGCTTTGCAACAATTAGGCATTAAAGAAATTAATGAAGGAACTTCTACGGGAACAAAGTGGTTTTCTAACGGAAAAATCATCGAATCCTATTCACCTGCCACAGGCGATTTAATTGGGAAAGTAAAATCTTCAACCAAAGAAGATTACGAAACCGCAATGAAAGCCGCCGAAGAAGCGTTCAAAACTTGGCGATTGGTTCCGGCTCCAAAAAGAGGTGAAATCGTGCGTCAAATGGGAGACGAATTGCGCAAACACAAAGAAGCACTTGGAAAATTAGTGTCTTTTGAAATGGGTAAATCCTATCAAGAAGGTCTGGGAGAAGTGCAAGAAATGATTGACATCTGTGATTTTGCAGTTGGTTTATCGCGTCAATTACACGGATTAACCATGCATTCAGAACGTCCAATGCACAGAATGTATGAGCAATGGCATCCGTTTGGAATTGTAGGCATCATTTCGGCGTTCAATTTTCCAGTTGCGGTTTGGTCTTGGAACACCATGTTAGCATGGATTTGTGGCGATGTGTGTATTTGGAAACCAAGTTCAAAAACACCTTTGTGTGGTGTAGCGTGTCAAAACATCATCCAAACCGTATTAGAAAGAAACAATTTACCAGAAGGAATCAGCTGTTTAGTGGTTGGTAACGAATCGGGTGATTTAATTAATAACGACAAACGTATTCCATTAGTATCGTTTACAGGTTCAACAAGAATTGGTCGTCACGTATCAAAAACAGTGGCAGAACGTTTTGGAAACACCATTTTAGAATTAGGCGGAAACAATGCGATTATCGTTTCTCAAGAAGCCGATTTATCCATGGTATTGGTTGGAGCTGTTTTTGGAGCAGTTGGAACAGCAGGACAACGTTGTACCTCAACACGTAGATTAATTGTGCACGAAAGTGTGTATGATAAAACCTTAGACGTTTTAGCCAAAGCGTATGCGCAGTTAAAAATTGGAAACCCATTAGATGCAAACAATCACGTAGGACCACTTATCGATAAAGGTGCGGTGCAAGATTACTTAAACGCGATTGAAAAAGCAAAAGCCGAAGGCGGAAGAGTTATTGTTGAAGGTGGTGTTTTAGAAGGAAAAGGATACGAAAGTGGTTGTTATGTAAAACCATGTATTATTGAAGCGAAAAACGAGTTCGAAATCGTGCAACACGAAACATTTGCACCTGTTTTATATGTAATGAAATACAGCACTATTGAAGAAGCGATTGCGATGCAAAATGCCGTTCCTCAAGGATTATCGTCTTCGATCTTTACCAACAACATGAGAGAAATGGAGTTATTCCTTTCGGCTGCGGGATCCGATTGTGGAATTGCCAACGTAAACATTGGAACTTCTGGTGCTGAAATTGGTGGTGCTTTTGGTGGTGAAAAAGAAACTGGCGGTGGCCGTGAATCTGGTTCTGATGCTTGGAAAGCGTATATGAGAAGACAAACCAACACTATCAATTACGGAACAGCGTTACCGTTAGCTCAAGGAATTAAATTTGATTTTTAATTTACTATCCTGCAAGGTTTCCAAAACCTTGTAGGATTTAAAAACATACCTACAAGGTCAGAAGGTTTTCAAGGAGGTTTGAAAAAATTAATAAATTATAGCAAATATGATTGTTACAATTTTATTTTTAGCAGCATTGATTATAGCAGTAATTGTAGTAATAAAAAATACTACCTTAAAAAAAGGAAAAGATTTTTTAAGCTTATATGATAATTTTTTTACATTTAAATTTATAGGAATTGTTGCTGTTATAGTAATTTCATTTATTATTTATTTGTATAAAATAAAAAAACCATAGCCCAGATTTACAAACGAATGCAGTGAACTGACAATGTAATCCGAGCCCATAAACAAAAAACCCTGCTAATGTGCAGGGTTTTTTGTTTGTAATTTATATCTTTTATTTAGAACTATGCGAAAGGATTGACTTCGTCGAATTTCATTTCGTGCGGGAGCGGGGGGTTATTGTTTTTTCACAAATTCAATCTCGTTGGATTTAAAAGAGATTGATTTACCAAATAAATATTTACTTAATATTTCACTACTCATTATTATACTTTTACCTGATATCTTGCCTTCTATTTTTTCTGGTCTACTACTTGGCAAAATATCACTTTCAAGATTTTCTATTATTAATCTATTATCTTTTATTTTAAAGTTTCCTTTTGAAAATTTTTTGAAATCTTTCAAGCTATTTTCTTTTTTTACAATATTTAAGTCCAAAATTTGTAAATTTTCATAATTAGTTTGTGAAAACGATTCAAGCAAGTAGATTTTAAATATATTTTGAGATTTATTTATATCAATGGCATAAAATAATTCGTTGTTTTTTGCTAAATAAATTCCACTTTCAATATCGGCATTTTGCGAACAGGAAAAAGAAAGTATTATTATTAATAAATAATAAATATTTTTTAAAATTCTATTCCTTTCACGATTTTTTGTTTTATAAACCCCTTGCTGCGGCGCGAATCCTTTCGCGTGGCTTAACTAGTGGCTATATTTTATTTTATAAAACATTTAAACATTTAAATATTTAATTTCTAAATATTTGTTCATATTTTGTTGGTATCACCACGCGAAAGGATTCGCAAGGGAGCGGGGTGTGATGGCTTTATTAATCGGTTGTTCCAAGCGGAGTTAAAGTTATAGTTTGAATTTCAGACTTAATCTTTGTCAATTCTTCTATTTCTGAGCTAATCTGATTACTTTCAAGTTTTTTACTCCACCTAGAATATAATTCTTTAATGTCTTTATATCTTACATCATTATTATTTTGTCTTCTGATAGCAATTATTGGATAATAAGCTTCAACAACATTACAAAAATATTGACCACTTGTAATAAATCCTGTTTCATCATCAGCAATTTTTGAATTATAATGAACTGCAACACAGTTTAAATTATGAATTATTGTTATCATTTTAGTTAACATATCAGTATTTCCCATATCAGTTACCTTTATGTAATTATTAAGTTTATCTTTTCCATAATTATCTAATTCTTTTTTTGTAAATAATATTGGTTTTTTATAAAACTCCATTTTATATTTTTTTTCTTTTCTATAATTAATAAGCTCAATTTCAATAGGAGTGATTTTTTCTAAAATATATTTATCTTGTTCTAAAGCCAATTTTATAGAATCTCTTTTAGAATTAATAAATAAATCTTTTTTAGATTGATTTAAACTATTTTGTGAAATTTTAATTTGATATATACCAATTATTATTGATATTAAAATTAAAGGTCCGCTTAATAAATATAAGTTTTCGACTATAGACTTTGTTGAATCAAATAATTCCATTTTTATTTTTTTATAAATTATTACTACATAGTTTTTCAGAAGCTTTCACACAACGTTTTGCAGCTTGCAGAAGTGGCGGATTAAGGAAGCCTAAACTTTCGGTTAAACACTGACTTTGAAAGTACAAAACCAACTTTAAATAAAGCCCAAAACCCGCCATTTATGCAAACTGCTGTTGTGCGAGGTTTTTTTAATCGTATAAAATATCTTTTAATTTTTCATAATCTCCATCCTGTCCAAAATTCTCTGTAATTGATTTTGTGCCAATAATTTGATTTTGAAGACAACTAAAACATATTTTAGAAATCCCAATTATTTTTCCTTTTTTCTTAAAAACTAATATGTCTCTAAAAATAGGCAAACATTTCATATATTTTGGATTCTTTACTTTTTTTTCAATAAATATTTCGTTAATTTCATTAAAATTAGATTTATCTATTTCTTTTTTTATAAAACCAATATTTTCAAGTTTATTAATAAAATCTACATCCTTAATATCATTTTGAATATCACCCAATTCTAAGTTAAGGTTTAATTTTTTAATTTTAGATTTTAAATTTTTTGGAATTAATATTTGATTTTCTTTTTCATCATAATCAATATGATAATATTCTATTTCATCATAATCAAAAAATAATTTACCATATTTTTGAACAAAGTCAGGTTGTCCAATTTCAGTTACTTCGTTGTTCTCTGTTTTATTTTTACAGCTTAAAACTAAAAAAAATAATGTTATAAGAATTATATTTAATACTTTCATTTTCGCATTTTTGGTTAAAATCTCGCACAACTTATTTATATGCGCTACGTTGTTGCGCCAATCCACCCAATTTTGGGTAGCTTTGCGAATGTTTCGTTTCGCTTTTTAGTTTTTCAAATCTACTAAATATTTTTTATTATTAAAACATAAGCACTAAATTTTAATTTATTAATAAAAATAATTGTGTTGAAGCGGTTGCGTTTTTTATTTTCCCTAGGCGAGTTGTTCAATTGCTCTAGGGTAATGTTTAATTTTCCCTAGGGAAATTAACTAAGTACTGTACAGTAATTAAAAAATAGAACAAGTAAAAACCAAATTAAGTAACTGATAGCGCCAAATTGCATTCCGTGCCCACAAAAAAACCCCACAAAATCAAATTTGTGGGGTTTTTTATTGTTAGAAGGGATACTTATAAAATCACAAATCTTTTAAATGCTTTTTGTCTATTCCATTCAATAGAAAGAATATAGGTTCCAGAGACCAGTGATAGATAATCTATGGTTATATTTTTGTCGGTTACATAGGCAACACGGTTGTCAATTAAACTGCCATTTATAGAAAAAACGGTAAATTGAACATTGGTGTTTACTACTTCAGGAAACAATAAAGAAATAGCACCATTACTAGATGGATTTGGATACAGTGTAATCACATCATCAAAAGTTATAGTACTGTCCATGGTGCTTTCAAAAATGGGTAATTTCACATAATTGCCTCCTAAAACTTCAGCAGCTTCACTTTCAGACATGCACAACCAATCTTGCATAACCGTTGTATACAGTTGTCGGTAATCAAACTGCATAGGCACTTGGCTGCTTGTAGTTGCAGTTGTGGGCAATTCGGGACTTGTACCTATCATACCCGAAACGGGGTAAGCAGTATTTGCAACTGCACTCGGGCTTGTATTTAAGGCGCCTCCAAAAAATATAACTGGCGCAGCAGCACCATGATCGGTTCCCATACTGGCATTACTTTTTATTCTTCTTCCAAATTCACTAAAAGTCATTCCGGTTACTTTATCTTCTTTGTCCATGTAGGCTATTTCTTGTTGAAAAGCACCAATGGCTTGCGACAATAGCGTTAAGTTAACCGCCTGAGAACCTTGTGTTTTATCCGTATTGCTAACTTGATTTTCATGGGTATCATGCGTGTTTGGATGGTTTACAATATAAACAGGCGTTTGCAATCCTCCATTAATTAACTTGGCAACAATTTTTAATTGATCGGCTAGTTTATTATTCGTCGGATAAGTTACTCCCGAGTTCAAAGGGCTGTTATAAGCCGCTTGAATTACATTTCTATACACATTACTTTGGTCTTTCATTAACCGAAGAAAAGTAAGTTCGTGTCCATAATCAGAATTAGGCGCAGGATCGGTAATACCATTTATGACATTTAAAAGCGCATTCGGATCAGGAGCGCTATACCCCATATTCATATTTGGGCCTTGTAATGAAAAAGGCAGCGTAGAACCTATTTGTATGGCTAATGGATCGGTCATTTCGGCTGAAGGATACGCGGTTGGGTAATTCGGATATTTAATATCTAATGCCCTTCCCAACCAACCACTATCAAGGTTTTGATTACTTCCTGATGCTGTGAACCAAATATCGGTTGCTCTAAAATGGCTGTAATTAGGATTTGGATAAGAAACTCCTTGAACAATCATCATTTTGCCATTATTATACAGATTTTTCATTTCAGTCATTGCTGGATGAAGTCCCGTTGAGCTATTGTTGTTTAAGGTTAACACGCTAGATTCGTCCATTAAAATATTTGATCTGGCATTAAATAGTTTACTCCATTGGTCTAATGGGAACACCGTGTTTAAACCGTCATTTCCTCCATTTTGTTGAATAATAACTAATATTTTGCCACAATTTATGGCAGAAAGTGCCATTTTTTCAAGTGTTAAACTATCAAACTCTGAAGATGCCATTACCGGAATCCCTCTAAATAATAGTGGAGTTGAGGCTAATGCAGTTGTTTTTATAAAATTTCTTCTTTTCATAATGCTACATTAATTGATATTCTGATAATTGAGTGATAGCGAGTAGCAAACTTTTTAATCGTGATTTTACGGTATTGGTATAACTCACATTTGTTGGATTGCTGATATAGTTATTCCAAGCGGTTGTCCAGTAGCTATTATTAACTTGATTGGACAATAAATTTTGGACTTTTAATTCTGATTTTGCAGTACTACTCAAATCAACAGGAAGTAAATATGTAACACACTCGTTGACTAATGCATCTGGATCTGCAATGGTTGTTCCTGAAAATTGGGAAACCCACGCAATTACATCAACCTCAATGCGAGTTGTTAATCCGTTATAAGTCAGGTTGAATCCATTAAATATAGCATCAATAAATGCAGCCCTTTTTTGAACGGTATTTGAATTGATCCAATATTCATGGAAATTTGGACTTTGATGATAAGCAGGCCAACCTGCAACATTAGGTATATTACCCATTGATTGATCGTTAGGGACTAAAAATCTTGTATTTATGGCGCCCCAAACATAGTATTGAGCATGGTGATTAGTGACGTCTGAAACATTGTAATTCAAATTAAAAGTACGCATACTTCCAAGAATCAAATCAAATGGAGATTTGATGTACACACCATAATTTGCCATGTCATAAAAATGTTGGCTTTTAAATAATTTATCTAAAACAGGTGCTATTTCCCAATTATTAGCAACAAAATGTTGTGCTAAAGGAACGATTACATTGGCTTCAATATTAGCATCAATGTCATAATATACAAAATAGCGATACAATCTGCGGCATATATATTCGGATACGACTTGCGATTTTGAAAAGATCAAATCTATGAACGCATCTAATTCTGCACTTCCATTATTTGTTATAGTTGTATTATTAAAAAATGCAGAAAATGTTTTGTTCGAGGTGTCGTGTTGCGATGCTACAAATGAGGTTGTTGTAGGGTGTGTATTTAGATTTTGAACCCGCCAACCGGTAAGTACTTTTGCAGCAGTAATTACATCAGCTTCAGTAAATTGACTCAAAGGATCTTTCCCAAGGGTAAAAAGCTCCATGATTTCTCGTGCAAAATTTTCATCTGGCGCACTGCTTGTATTGGCTTGATTGTTCAAATAATACATCATAGCAGGTTGCGTGGCTACATTTCGGATTAAGGTTTTAAAATTTCCTAAAGCATTATTCCTAAAATTTTGAATGTATTCATGGGATATTCGAGCAGAATTAGTAGCACAATAAATATTTTGAGAAACTCTAACCGTATTAAAATCAATGGGAATAAAATGATACCAAAACCAGGTCATTTTTTCTTTAATATTGAGTTGTTGGTTTAATCCTTGTGCTAAATTCCAGGCAGAAAGACCCGTAATTCGATAAAAATTTGTTGTGTTTCCTATGGAATTTGAATTGAAAGCATGTTGGGTCCAATCACTTCCGTATGGAACATTTCCTTCATCGGCAAAAACATTTTCATAATAATTAACGGGTGGATTTGGTACTGTATTTGGAATAGTTAAAAGCGAGTTGACACTTGAATTTAATCCTGCTTGTACTAGTCCATTTACATCTGAAATTTTAAAGCCAAATTGTGTTCTTCGCAACAAATGCAATACCGAAGCGGTGTTCCAAGCTCCAGAATAGGGTGCTAGACCACTCGTGATGTTTCCTATTCTATTAGCTTCAGTACTTGCATCAATAGGTTCGTACCTTCTTAAGCCATAGTTTCTTCTTTTGTATCTTTCAAAAAGAGGATCGCGATTTTCTTCTCTTCTGAAAAACACTTTTCTAAATAAGTTTCTACGAGAATATTTTTTTTCCATATTCTATGCTTAAGACGTTTATTATTAGACTATTAAATTTGAAAAAGGTTTAATATTTTGGATAAAAATACAAAGAAATTATTTATGAGATTTTGAAACTATCTAAAATAAGTCGCTGTGTGTTCCCGTGTTTGTAAATAAAAGTGTAAGTTCATTATTATCTTGAATCCAAACAAGTAACCAATCTGGTTTTATATGACATTCCCATAATCCAGCATAATTACCAGATAATTTGTGTGGTTTGTATTTTATAGGTAATTTACCAGTTTCTGCTAATAATGAAATTACTTCTTGCATTAAAGAAATATCATAACCCCTTTTTACACAAAGTTTATAGTCTTTTTTAAATTTATTTGAAAATGATATGGAATACATTTATGCTTTTAATTTTTCAAATAAATCACTAACATTTTTAACTTTTGTAATGCCAATTCCATTTTTAGCGTCTTGAATTGCTTTTTCCGTCACTGCGTTATAGCGGGGTTTTTCCATTTCAATTTTGATGTAAGGCAAGCTTCTAAGATATTCAAGTAATGCCTTAGTTTCTTTTTTTCTTTGGTCAAATTTAATTGTAACTTCCATAACGTGTTGTTTAAATAACAAATATACAAAAACTGAATTTTAAAATTTCAATTTTTGAAGTTCTTTTAAAATAGAAACAAAAAACCCCACAAAATCAAATTTGCGGGGTTTTTCTAGTATCACATTGCCACATCGGCACATTGAAAATTACTTCGTTTTCTTCACGTATTGTGTTAAAATATAAATGTTTTGGTTTTCCACTCTACCTTCAATTAGGTTCGCATCGTCCCAAACTAATTTAATATTGTGCACGGCAGCTCCTCGTTTTGCAGTAAAAGTTGCGCCTTTTACATCTAAATCTTTAATCAACACCACCGAGTCGCCATCTAATAAGGTTACGCCGTTGCTGTCTTTATGTACCAATTTATTTTCGTCTTCTTCTTCGCCTTCACCTGTTGCTTTTGCCCATTCTAACGCTTCTTCATCTAAGTACATCATGTCTAGCAAATCAGTGTTTTTTAAACGGGCTAGCATACGCCAAGATACAATTTGAACGGGTAAATGCTCGCTCCACATACTTTCCGATAAGCCTCTCCAGTCTTTTTCATCGGTAGTTTCTGGGTTTTCAATTTGGTCTTTTAAGTGTTTTGCCATTAACACACTATTTTCAACCGTTCTTTCATTGGTTGGGGGCAATACATATACAACTAAATCATGTTCTGCACCACTAATTTCGCAAACTGAACCACTACGGTCTTTCAGTTTTCTTTCTATTACACTCATTTTGAATGGATTTTACGTAAATAAATAATTTGAGGCAAAGGTATAAATTGTATTAAGATGGCATAAAAAAAAGCAATTAATTTCTTCCTTTTTCATTTGGATATAAATCGGGTAGTGCATCACTTTGCCAAAATTCTTTAGTATCAACATCCATAATCGTTAGTTTTCCTTGGAATGCTGCGCCAGTATCTACATTCCAAACACAAGCTTTATTTATTGGAATTGTTTCGTCAATTTTAGTTACAGGCGTATGACCAATGTAAATTTCTTTATAAATTTTTAATCGGTTAGGATAGGTAAGAGCGTCTTTTGAAAGTTGATTATCCATGGCCAAAGCGGTTTCCCATAAAGTTCTATCCCAATAAAAAAGCGGTTTAAAATATTCATGTTCCACACCTTTTACATTGGTAAAACCAGCATGAACAAAGAGACGGTTTTGCGAATCTAAATGATAATTTTGTAACGATTGCAAGAAAGTAATATGCGCTTCTTTTTCGGTGGTTGTAATTTTTTCATAGGCCATTGCCGTTGCTTTTCCTCCGTGTTGAAACCACAATTCTTCGTTAAAATCTATTTTTTTTCCAGTCAACCATTGCAATAATAAATCATCGTGATTTCCTTTTATAAAAATACAATTTTGGGTTTTTTCTAGTGCAATTAAGAAGTCTAAAACCGCTGGCGATTCGCTCCAACCATCGACAAAATCGCCTAAAAAAATCAAGGTGTCATTTTTAGAAATATTGGCTCGCTCTAACACCTGAACCAATGCTTTTAATCCGCCGTGTATATCGCCAATGACAAATGTTTTTTCCTTCATGGTAGTTTTATCAATTATTAGTTCTCTATCTATTTCAAATTAAGGCACTTTATTCCCCATACTTTCAGTCCAAATGGCAAACCAATCTTGGGTGTCTAAAACTAATGATTTGGCTTTCATTAATTGTTGGATGCGGCTCACGTTAATCGTTCCGGCAACAGGTAAAATATTAGCAGGATGTTGTAAAATCCAAGCCAATAAAATTAAATCGGAACCCACGTGATATTTTTCAACCAACTTAGAAAACAACAATTTCAATCGTTGTGTTTGCTCAGTATTTTCTCTAAAAACAACTCCTAACGGATTCCATGCCATCGGTTGAATGTGGTGCAATTGCATATAATCTAAACTTCCATCAATCATGGCCTCATAATTTGTGGCCGAAAACTGAATTTGATTGAATGAAATTTTGGTTTTTTGACGCAATAATTCGGTTTGAGAGGGCGTAAAATTAGACACGCCAAACGAACGAATTTTCCCCGAAGTTTTTAATTGTTCAACTGCTTCAGCAATTTCATCGGATTGCATTAATGGACTTGGGCGGTGTAATAAAAATACATCTAAATAATCAGTTTGTAGATTTTTTAGCGAATTTTCTGCAGACCAAATAATGTATTCTTTAGAATAATTATAGTGTTTTATCTTGTTTTCTGGTCGATTTTCAGAAACATATTGAATCCCACATTTTGAAATAAATTGCACTTTTTCTCGATCAATTTTTGCAGTTGCCCAAGCTTTTCCAAAACTCGCCTCTGTAGTGTAACTGCCATAAATATCGGCATGATCAAAAGAAGTTATGCCGTTTTCAAAAAAAAGATGAATTAAGTGGTTCATTTCCTTTGTGTTGAGGTTTTTATCCCACACCCCCCAATTCATAACTCCGGCAACAATTGGCGATAATTTTACAGGCATAATCGATGTAATTTTTAAATTTTTCTTAAAATTATGAAAATAGAATCATAAAATAGGCACAATTAGCGCTTTTTTTATTGTTTTTTAACGCAATGTTAACAACTAAAAACTAAAAAAAATCACAATTTGCACCGTTAAAATTTGTTGTTAATTTCAAAGTATCAAATAAAACCTAAAAATGGAAGAAAATACATCGACATTAGACATTAGAGCCATCAACGAAAAGATAGAACGTGAGAGTGCTTTTATTGACTTACTTACCATGGAAATGAACAAAGTAATTGTAGGTCAAAAACACATGGTAGAACGATTATTGATTGGATTATTAGGACAGGGACACATCTTGTTAGAAGGAGTGCCAGGTTTGGCAAAAACCTTAGCAATTAATACGCTATCGCAAGCGGTTCATGGTTCGTTTAGCCGTATACAGTTTACACCTGATTTATTGCCTGCCGACGTTGTAGGAACAATGATTTACAACATCAAACAAAATGATTTCACGATTCGTAAAGGACCTATTTTTGCTAATTTCGTTTTAGCCGATGAGATCAACCGTGCGCCAGCAAAAGTACAATCAGCACTTTTAGAAGCCATGCAAGAAAAGCAAGTTACTATTGGCGATGAAACGTTTAAATTGGACAAACCATTCCTTGTAATGGCAACGCAAAACCCAGTGGATCAAGAAGGAACCTACCCATTACCAGAAGCTCAGGTAGACCGTTTTATGTTAAAAGTGGTCATCGATTATCCAAAAATGGACGACGAACGCTTAGTTATTCGTCAAAATTTAAAAGGAGCTTATGAAAAAGTGAACGAAGTAGTTTCTTTAGAACAAATTTTAAAAGCGCAAGAAGCCGTTCGTGAAGTGTATATGGATGAAAAAATCGAAAAATACATTCTAGACATCATTTTTGCGACGCGTTATCCAGAAAAATATAAATTAGAAAATCTAAAACCATTAATTAGTTTTGGAGCATCGCCACGTGGAAGTATCAATTTAGCAACTGCTGCAAAATGTTATGCATTTATTAAACGAAGAGGGTATGTAATCCCAGAAGACGTGCGTGCAGTAGTGTATGATGTATTGCGTCACAGAATAGGAATCACTTATGAAGCCGAAGCCGAAAATGTTACTACAGAAGACATCATCAGCAAAATTGTGAACGAAATTGAAGTGCCTTAATATGTTAGTTGTTTATAGTTAGTTGTTTATGGTTACTGTAACAATAAACAATAAACCAAAAACTACAAACCAACAATATGGATACAAAAGACCTACTTAAAAAAGTTCGAAAAATTGAAATTAAAACCCGAAGATTGAGTGATCACATCTTTTCGGGGGAATATCATACGTCTTTTAAAGGACGCGGAATGACGTTTTCAGAAGTGCGTCAATATCAATATGGAGATGATGTAAGAGCAATTGATTGGAATGTTACGGCACGCTACAACGAACCTTTTGTAAAGGTATTTGAAGAAGAACGCGAATTGACGATGATGTTGCTTGTGGATATTTCGGGTTCTGAAAGTTTTGGAACTAAAAACCAACTAAAACGAGATATGGTTACCGAAATTGCCGCTACATTAGCTTTTTCGGCCACGCAAAATAATGATAAAATAGGATTGCTGTTGTTTTCGGACCAAATCGAATTATATATTCCGCCAAAAAAAGGAAAATCGCACGTTTTACGAATCATCCGTGAGCTTATCGAATTTGAACCCAAAAGCAAAAAAACCGATTTATCGCACGCTTTGAAGTATTTATCGAGTGTTATGAAAAAGAAAGCCATTGTTTTTGTGATTTCTGATTTTATGACAACAGCATACGAACACACCTTAAAAATTGCTGCAAAACGACATGATGTAACCGGAATTCGCGTTTTTGATCAACGAGAAGAAAGCATTCCTAACATCGGGATTGTAAACCTGTTAGATGCCGAAACCGGAGAAACGTTAGTAGTAGATACCAATTCAAAATCGGTGCGTCAAAATTATGAAAAGTTCTATCTTGAAAACGTATCTTATTTTAGAGATATCTTTTCAAAATGTGGAGCCGGAACCATAAGTTCTAGAGTTGATGAAAGTTATGTAACCAAATTATTAGGTTATTTTAAAGCGAGAAATTAGGTTTTTCCTGCAAGGTTTTGAGAACCTTGTAGGTATTAATGAATATAAGAAAAATGAAAATTCAAATAGAAAATAATATAAAAACGATTCAATCAAGTATCAAATGGTTGATAATCTTGTTGTTTTCTGTAGTCACTTCGGCTCAAAAAATCACCACTTCTATTGATTCTTCTCAAATAAAAATTGGATCACAGTTCAATTTTATCATTAAAGCATCAGTTAATGCTAAAGACAAAGTAGTTTTTCCAGACGGAAAGTATTTTGGCGCTTTGGAAATTTTAGAATCTTATCCAGTAGATACCATTAAAAATAATTCACAATATGAATTAATCAAAAAATATGGGTTAACCCAATTTGATTCGGGGCGTTATACGATTCCCAATTTATTGGTAAAAATCAATCAAAAAGCTTTTAGAACAGATACGCTTTCTGTTTTGGTAAACAATGTTAAAGTCGATACCACTAAGCAACAAATGTTTGACATCAAAAACATTATCGCTACCGAAGAAAAACCAAGTAGCGAATGGTGGAAATGGTTGATTTTATTGGTGTTAATCATTGCATCGGGTTTTGGATCGTACTTTATTGTAAAAAAATTACAAAAAAGTCAAATTAAAGAAGAAGAGTTTTTTGCTTCGCCTATCGAAAAAGCAATTGCTTATTTGCAAAACCTAGATAAAAAGCAATTAATTCAAAAAGGAGAAGTTAAAGAATACTATTCTGAAATGACCGATATTGCCCGAACGTATATCGAAGAATCGGTAAAAGTTCCGGCTATGGAAAGCACATCAAGCGAATTGATTGCTGCTATGAAAAAAGCCATTTCAGAAAAGAAAATGTTTATTAACCGAGAAGAGCTAGAAAAATTCAAGGTAGTATTAGAAAATGCCGATTTAGTAAAATTTGCCAAATCAAAACCATTGCAATTTGAGATTGAAAAAGACAAAGGAATTATTGATAAATTCATACTAATTATCGATAAAGCTTTACCAAGAACAGAAGACGAAGCCGAAGTCCTTTTTGCCGAAGAAGTGCGAAAGAAAGAGCAGAAAAAGCAAAAATTTAAGCGAACCGCGATTTCGGTAGGATTAGCGGTTGTATTGTTTGCGATTTCGGTCGGAATTTTCATGTTCACTTTTGGATTAGAGTATTTAAAAGAGCATCACATTGGTTATTCTACTGAAGAATTATTAGAAAAGGAATGGATAACTTCTGAATATGGTGAACCAGCTATTGTGATTCAAACACCAAAAGTATTGAAACGAAATAACGATGAAAAAATTCAGAATAATCTTCCCGAAAACGTAAAATCAACCAATAGATTTATGTATGGAAGTATTATTGATGATTTTTCAATTGTATTAATTACGACCGCTTTTAAAGACACAACCAAGTTAGACATTGAAGTTGCGCTTGAAAATGATTTAAAAGAATTAGAACGTTTTGGTGCAAAAAATATTATTGTAAAAACTGCCGATTTTGAAAATGTAAAAGGTGTTTCAGGAAAAAAATCTTATGGAACGTTTACTGCATTTAATCCAATAACCGAACAAGATCAAAAAATGAGCTATGAAATTGTAGTTTTTGCTCAAGCGGGTGGTGCTCAAGAATTTTTCTTAATCTATAAGGAAGACGACGAACATGCGAAACAAATCATGGAGAAAATTCAGAATTCAATCGAACTAAGAAAAGCAAAACAATAATGGGAAAAGTAACCTTTTTAAATCCAGAATTTTTATGGCTGTTTTTGGTGTTACCCATTGCAATAGCTTGGTTGTTTTATAAACGAAATCAGTTATCGGCAACACTAAAAATGAGTTCGCTTGAACCGTTTAAGCAAAATCGTTCCTTTTTAGCGAAAGCAAAACCGTTTTTATTGGTTATTCGATTGCTTGCTTTAGCGTTCATCATCATCGCTTTAGCACGACCACGAAGCGTAGATGTTACTTCAAAATCTAAGACCACAAAAGGAGTAGATATTGTAATGGCTATTGACGTCTCGAGTAGTATGTTGGCAAACGATTTAAAACCCAATCGTTTAGAAGCTTTGAAAAAAGTAGCTTCAACTTTTGTACAAGATCGAGTAAATGACCGTATTGGTTTAGTAGTTTATGCGGGTGAAAGTTATACCAGAACACCAGTAACTTCAGACAAAGCCATTTTATTACAATCGTTAAAAACCATAGAATATGACGATTCAATTGTTGCCGATGGAACCGGAATAGGCGTTGGATTAGCCACAGCGATAAATCGTATTAAAGACAGTAAAGCAAAAAGCAGAATTGTAATTTTATTAACCGATGGAGTAAATAATTCTGGAACAATTGATCCAAGAACAGCAGCTGATATTGCTAAAGAATATGGCATAAAAGTGTACACTATAGGAATTGGAACCAATGGAAAAGCATTATTTCCGGTTGCTAAAGACGCCAATGGAAAATTAGTTTTCAAAATGATGCCGGTAGAAATTGATCAAAAATTAATGCAAGAAATTGCAAAAACCACCGATGCAAAATATTTTAGAGCCACCTCAAATCGAAAACTAAAAGCCATTTATGACGAAATTAACAAGCTCGAAACTACCGAAATAGATGAACAAAAATTCTATAACTACGACGAAAAGTTTAGATTGTTTGCATTTATAGCATTTGTTTTGTTAGGAATAGAATTAGTAGCCAGAAACACCATTTTTAGAGGAATCGTTTAGAAAAAGAATCATGTTTGAACTAGAAAGCCCAATATATTTTTATTTGTTCGCCCTAATTCCATTAGTGGTTGCTTTTTTTCTATTCAATTTATATTGGAAAAGAAAACAACAAGCCGCTTTTGCTGATGTGGCGTTATTTGAAAAATTAAGTCCAGAACAATCGGTTTTTAAATCCAGTTTAAAGTTGCTCATAACAATAGCCGCCATTTCAATGGTGATCATTGCATTGGTCAACCCAAAAATGGGCACTAAAATGGAAACCGTAAAACGACAAGGTATTGACATTGTGTTTGCCATTGATATTTCTAAAAGTATGTTAGCCCAAGATATTGCACCCAGTCGTTTAGAAAAAACGAAACAATTAGTATCTCAAATCATCAATCAGTTAGGAAACGACCGTGTAGGAATTGTGGGTTATGCCGGTAGCGCTTATCCAGTTTTACCGATGACTACTGATTATAGCATTGCAAAAATGTATCTGCAAAGTATGAATACCAATATGGTTTCTTCGCAAGGAACTGCTTTTAATGATGCGATTAAACTTTCGGTTGATTATTTTGACATTAAAGACACCAGTAAACTAATCATTTTAGTTTCCGATGGAGAGGATCATGGCGATGGTGCTGAAGAAGCCATTGAAATGGCAAAAGAAAAAGGCGTTCGCATTGTAACAATTGGTGTGGGAACAGAAAAAGGGGGTCTGATTCCTTTGAAAGATTCGAAAGGAAACATCTCTGGATATAAAAAAGATCAAAACGGCGAAAATGTAATTACCAAATTATATCCAGCTGTTTTACAAAACATAGCTACTCAAACAAAATCAAAATACATTGTGGGGGGTGCTACAAAAGAAGTTGTTGAAGAGGTAAAGAAAGCATTAGATAAAATTGAAAAATCTGAATTTGAGTCGCAACAAATAGCCGATTTTGAGTCGCAATACCAATGGTTTTTGGCTTTCGGGTTTTTATTGCTTTTAGCAGATATTTTCCTGTTGGAGAAAAAAACAAATTGGGTGCAACGGTTGAATTTATTTAACGAGAAAAAACATGAATAAGATCATCTATAGTATTGTTTTATTAATCAGTGGATTTCTTTTTAGTCAAGAGAATGATAAAAATCTGTACAACGGAAATCAATCTTTTGCCCAAAAAAATTATGCAACTGCCGAAGCCGATTTTAGGGTAACCGAATCAAAGAAATCACCTAAAAAAGCGGTGGCGGGTTATAATTTAGGGAATAGTATTTACCGTCAAAATCAACATGGCGAAGCTCAAATAAAATATATTCAAGCTTTAGAATCGGCAAAATCTAAAAACGAAAAGCATCGTATTTATCATAATTTAGGCAATACTTTTATGATGGATAAAAATTATGAGGCTGCTGCCGAAGCGTATAAAAATGCCTTGCGCAATAATCCGTTAGACGAAGAAACGCGATACAATTATGCCTTAGCTAAAAAGAAGAAAAAAGAAAATCCGCCAAAAGACAATAAAAAAGACAACAAAGGTGGCGGTGGAAAAGATAACAAGCCACAACCAAAAGACAACGAAGGTAAAAACGACAAAGGGAACGACAAAAAAGATTCCGATAAAGACCAGCAAAACAATAAAGACAAACAAGGCGATAAGCAACAAGGAAAAGGCGACGGCGAAAAGAAAGAAGATAAAAACGAATCGCCAAAACCAAGTGGCGCCGACAAACAACGCATCGATAATATATTAGATGCTGTTAATAATGCAGAAAAGAAAGTGCAAGACAAAGTAAATGCTAAGAAAGTAAAAGCACGTCCTGCATCAAATGAAAAAGATTGGTAAATCATGAAAAAAAGTGTAGTTGTATTTTTTTTATTACTCTTCTCGGTAGTTTCAGCTCAAGTAAAATTTGAAGCACAAACCGATAGAGATACCTATGGATTAAACGAACGTTTTCCTATTGCGTTTTCAATAAATAATGAAGGCGATAATTTCCAAGGCCCAAAATTTCCTGGCTTCAAAGCAGAAGGGCCATTTATCAATAAGGGAAATCAAACTTCTATTACCATAATTAATGGTAAAATGACCCAAAAAAGAGAAATCACCACTCAAGTAATTTATTATTTAACCCCTACAAAAAAAGGAACGTTTACTATTGGTTCGGCTTCAATAGAATATAATGGAACGCTGTATAAAACAGTGCCCATAAAAATTACCATTACCGATCCGATACAAATGCCGAGTTATCCTGGTCAAAATCCAAGACAACAACAAAATTATAATTTTGGCGAAGGGATTCATTTAGTGGGCGAATTATCCACAAAATCAGCTTATGTAAACGAACCGGTTACGGTAATTTATAAATTGTATTTTCCGTATAATAGTTCGGTTTCAAATTTGCGAAATTTCCAAGCACCCAAATACCAAGATTTTTGGAGTCAGTATATCGACATGAAACAGCTTCGTGCCGAAAAAGGAAAGTACAACGGAAAAGATTATAGTGTTGTAGCACTCCGAAAAGTTATTTTATATCCACTTGAAGCCGGAGCAAAAAGAATAGAACCATTTAAAATTGATGTAGATGCTGAGGTGCCTACCGGAAGAAGCGATTGGTTTGGCCGAATGGAAATGACAACTGTTGAAAAAGCACTTTCTACGGGAATACAAACCATTAACGTAAAACCACTTCCTGAAAAGGGGAAACCGGCAAGTTTTACTGGAGCAGTTGGATTTTTTGATTTTAAAGTTGTGCCTTCAAAAACAAAATTAAAAGCGGGTGAATCTCTAGATTTAGAAGTAAGTGTTTCTGGAAAAGGAAATTTAAAATTATTTACACTTCCAAAACCAGTTTTACCAAGCTCAATTGAAATGTATGATCCGGCACATACTGAAAATGTGCAAACACCGGTTACAGGAATGGTTGGAAAAGTTTCCGATAAATACACAATTATACCGCAATTTAAAGGAAAATATAAGATTAAACCGATTGAATTTGCTTATTATGATTTAAAAAGTAAAACCTATAAAACCATTGTTTCAAAAGAAATTATCCTTGATATTTTAGAAGGCGATGGCACCGCGGTTGCTAATAACTCAACCTCAAATAAACAAGCGGTTCAGAAAAAAGAAGTATTCCAATACAATAAGTTAAAAACAGAATTTGCAGTATTGGCTAAAAAAGATTTCTTAGGTTCGGGATTGTTTTATGGCCTATTATTTGCGCCACTATTATTAATTCCAGTGGTCATTTTACTTCGCAAACAAAAAGAAGCAAAAGATGCTGATGCTTTTGGCAATAGAGTAAGAAGAAATAACAAGTTAGTCAAGAAATATTTATCGGAAGCCAAAAAACAAATGGGCGATAAAGTTCCGTTTTACATGGCAATGGAAAAAGCATTACACAATTTCTTGAAAGCCAAATTACATATTGAAACGGTGGAGATGAGTAAAGATAATATTATTGAATTGTTGCAAGAAAGAAATGCTTCAGAACAAAGTATTTCACAATTTATGGAGTTAATGAACGATTGCGAATTTGCACGATATGCCCCCGCAACCGACACTGCCATGAACAACGATTTTGATAGAGCCATTGAGATAATTACTGAACTTGAAAAACAAATTTAACCACAAGGGACACAAGGAAGGCGCAAGGAACACAAAAAATGAAATATGACGGAACAGGAAATTTCTAAAATAGTATTTGATTGTGCTTTACGAGTTCATAAAGCGTTAGGTCCAGGATTGCTTGAAAGTGCTTATGAGGAATGTTTTTATTACGAATTAAAGAAATCGAATCTTAAAGTTGAAAAACAAAAACCATTACCTTTAATTTATGAAGAAGTCAAGTTAGATGTTGGCTACAGAATAGATATAATTATTGAAGATAAATTTATTGTTGAAATAAAATCAGTTGAAGCATTAAACGAAGTTCATTTAGCGCAATTGTTAACCTATTTAAAATTGACTAATTGCAAATTAGGGTTGTTAATCAATTTTAATGTCAAATTATTAAAAAACGGAGTACAAAGAGTAATCAACGGAATTTTATAGTCAAAGCTTAGTGACCACTTTAGTGGCTAAAAAATACATTTAGTGAACATTGTGCTTTCTTTGTGCTCCTTGTGGTTAAAATAAAAAGATTTAATATGAAAAAATACATTCTCTTTTTCACACTAATATTTCAATTCGTCTGTGCAAACGAATCACTAGACGCAACTTTCAAAAAAGCTAATGATTTATACAACAAAGAAGACTATCAAAACGCATTACAAACGTTTGAAAGTATTGAAAAAAAAGGTAATATTTCGGCCGAATTGTATTTTAATATTGGTAATTGTTATTATAAATTAGGAAAAGTAGCGCCATCTATTTATAATTATGAAAAAGCACTACTTTTAAACCCAGATGATGAAGCGATTCAAACCAATCTATCTTTTGCACAAAAAATGGCAATAGACGATATTAAAATCCTTCCAGAAGTTGGCTTTAAGAAAATGGTGAAAGAATTCACATCAAAACTTCATTACGATACTTGGGCTTGGATTGCCGTTTGTATTGCATTTTTGAGTTTACTTTCTTTTTTAGGCTATTATTTTGGAAACACGGTGTTTTTAAAACGTACTTTTTTCAGTTTGTTTCTTTTGTTTTTAATCGGAATTGGTGTAACCGTTTTCTCAGCTTTTTTACAAAAGAAATTCGATACAAATTATAATCCTGCCATTGTTTTTGCAGAAGCCACCACTTTAAAATCTGAACCCAAAAACAGTTCTGAAGATGTAGCAACACTTCACGAAGGAACAAAAGTTTTCGTTTTAGAAACCTTAGGGAATTGGTCACAGGTAGAATTAACCGACAAAACCAAAGCGTGGATTAATAAAGAAGCGATTAAGGAAGTGAAAAAATAGTATTCAAACTTTATCGAGCATGAATCTTCAATATCGGAAAAACACATCTTAAAAACACACAGAATAAATAACAACGAGGATAGATTGCTTAAAAAACAAAACCATCGATTATCTTTGCAAAACTAATATAGAAAGTTGGGGACAGTCTTTTTTCTTTTCTCTTTTTTCTTTCATCTATAAAAAATGTCTAGAGACGAACAATTAAAACAGCGTTGGGAAAGCGTTGTCAATATATTATCAGAAAAATTTTCAGGCGGAGAAGACCTTGATTTAGAAGGAATCATCTACTTAATCGGTGTGCAAGAATTAGGAAAAATTCATGCAACTTTCAAAAAAGACGAAAAAGTAAACCTCATGCACATCGCTATTTGTCGTTTGTTAGAACCCTATGGATATTACGAATTTGAATATTTCGATAACGAAGGTTGGCCCCATTATAAAGCAAAAGAAGAATTACCACCACTAAAAGCAGGTGAACAGGCCGTTTTAATGAAAGAAGCAATTGTGAGTTACTTTTTAGAGAAAGAGTTAATAGATTAGTTTTCAGTCGCAGTCGCAGTTGGCAAAAATAAATAATGAATACTGAGATGGAGACTGCAACTTAAAAAACTCCTAACTTCCAACTTCCAACTCCCAACTTTTTACTAAATTTGCATTTTACAAAACGAGCGATGACAGAAACAATTAAAGCCCATATTGAAGAAGTAAAAGCTTTTCAAACCGATAATAAAGAACAATTAGAAGCCTTTCGTATTAAGTATTTAGGAAGTAAAGGCTTGTTGAAAGACTTTTTTGCCGAATTCAAAAATGTTCCAAACGAACAAAAGAAGGAATTTGGGCAAGTCATCAACGAATTGAAAACTTCGGCGGAAGAAAAGGTAAAATCCATTCAAGACGCTTTAGAAAATAAAGAAGTAGCAAAAGGAATTTACGGCGATACTACTCGTCCTGGAGAAGCGATTAACATTGGTTCGCGCCATCCTATTTCGATTGTAAAAAACCAAATCATTGATATTTTTTCAACCATTGGTTTCAATGTGTCTGAAGGTCCAGAAATCGAAGACGATTGGCATAATTTCACCGCATTAAATTTACCAGAATATCATCCAGCAAGAGACATGCAGGATACGTTTTTCATCCAAACCAATCCTGATGTTTTATTGAGAACACATACTTCATCAGTGCAAGTGCGTTACATGGAAAACAATAAACCGCCCATTCGTACGATTTCTCCAGGAAGAGTGTTCCGTAACGAGGCAGTTTCTTCGCGTTCGCACTGTATTTTCCATCAAGTGGAAGGTTTGTATATTGACAAAGACGTTTCGTTTGCCGATTTAAAACAAACCTTGTTGTATTTTACGAAAGAAATGTTCGGAAAATCGAAAATCAGATTACGTCCTTCATATTTCCCATTTACAGAACCAAGTGCTGAAATTGATATTTATTGGGGATTAAAAACCGAAACTGATTACCGAATTACCAAAGGAACGGGTTGGTTAGAAATTGGAGGTTGCGGAATGGTAGATCCAAACGTATTGAAAAACTGCGGTATCAACCCAGACGAGCACACAGGTTTTGCTTTCGGAATGGGAGTAGAGCGTATCGCGATGTTGTTGTACCAAATTGGCGATATCCGTATGTTTTATGAAAACGATGTACGTTTCTTAGAGCAATTCAAATCGAGTATATAATTTTTTAACCACAAAGAGCACTAAGTTTTTTCACAAAGAGCACTAAGTTTTGTGCACCTTGTGGTTACTTTTAATTTAAAAATGAAAAAAGACATTATCATCCCAAAAGTAGCAAACGTTCACATTGTAGCTTTTCAAGAATGGAACGACGATTTTATGGAAAATTCTTGGTACGCTTATTTAATTAACGACACCGATGATTTATTAGAAATGGCTATGGTAGTTTCACGCGCTTATGGTTTAATCAATGGCGAAGAACGCAAAACGGGAACTTTTCGTCATGCTTTTGCCAAGGTGGAACCCAGAACTGCCGTTAAAGTAGAATTGTTAGAAAACAATGTCTTACAATTGAATAACGAGTTCATGCTGTCGTACTTTTCAAACGGACAATTATTCGATAAAACCTTTGTTTTTAGAACCAATTCCATCAACGAAAAAGCTATTGTTGATTTACCTATTATCAACAAAAAAGGCGTTTTTGCAAATTAGATTTTAACATTTTTTCCCAAAATATTTCTACCTTTAAGAAATTTTTCAATCTTATGAAATCATTTCTTATTGCTTTAGCCTTTTTAACGACTACTTTTTCACAAGCACAAGATTACGCCAAATACGTCAACCCATTTATTGGAACGGGCGGACACGGACATACATTTCCTGGCGCAACGGTTCCTTACGGAATGGTGCAATTGTCGCCAGATACGCGTATTGATGGTAGTTGGGATGGCTGTTCTGGTTATCATTATTCTGATAATGTAATTTACGGATTTTCTCATACACACTTAAACGGAACGGGTGTTTCAGATTATGGTGATATTATGTTAATGCCAACTATGGGCGAACCTTCGTTTGATAACAAAATCTATTCTTCTACTTTCTCGCATGCTAATGAAAAAGCTTCCGCTGGATTTTACTCTGTGAAATTAGACAAACACAATATCGATGTGCGATTAACCACTTCAACACGAGTTGGTTTTCATGAATATACGTTTAATAAAGCAGGACAAGCGAATATTATTTTAGATTTGAATCACCGTGATAAATTGTTGGAAGGAAGAATTCGTTTAATTGATGATAAAACCATTGAAGTGTTACGAAGAAGTGAAGCTTGGGCTAGAGATCAATATGTGTATGCACGAATTGAGTTTAATGTTTCGATTAAACAAGTTTTAGCAAAAAAATCACCTGAAAGTAGTAATTACGACATAGAACGAGACGCTATAATTTTCTCTAAACAAGTCAAAAAAGGAGAAAAAATTCTCGTAAAAGTGTCGCTTTCACCAACGAGTTATGAAGGAGCGAAATTAAACAGTTCCGAAATCAAACATTGGGATTTTGAAAAAGTTAAGAAAGAAGCAGAAACCCTTTGGAACAAAGAATTATCAAAAATTGAAGTAACTTCTGATGATGAGGATAAATTAGCGATTTTCTACACAGCCTTGTATCACACAATGATGCAACCAAACATTGCTCAAGATTTAGATGGAAAATACCGAGGTAGAGATAACAAAATTCACGTAGCCGAAGGCTTTGATTATTACACCGTTTTTTCACTTTGGGATACGTTTCGGGCAGCACATCCACTTTATACATTGATTGACAAAAAACGAACTTCTGATTACATCAATACGTTTATCAAACAATACGAACAAGGCGGTAGATTACCCGTTTGGGAATTGGCATCCAATGAAACGGATTGTATGATTGGCTATCATTCGGTTTCTGTAATTGCCGATGCAATGGCAAAAGGCATAACTGGTTTTGATTACGAAAAAGCCTTTGAAGCCAGTAAAGCTTCAGCCATGCGTGATGTGTTAGGTTTGGATGCCTACAAGAAAAACGGCTTCATTTCGATGGATGACGAACACGAAAGCGTTTCTAAAACCTTGGAATATGCTTATGATGATTGGTGTATTGCACAAATGGCCCAAATTTTAAACAAGCAAGAAGATTACCAATATTTCATGAAACGTTCACAAAATTGGAAAAATATTTTCGATTGGGAAACGGGTTTTATGCGTCCAAAGAAAAACGGCGGATGGGACAAACCTTTTGACCCAAGAGAAGTGAATAATAATTTTACGGAAGGCAATTCGTGGCAGTACTCGTTTTTTGTACCACAAGATATTTATGGTTTAATAGATAAGTTTGGATTTTGGGAATATGGTAAAAAAGCCTTCGAAGATAAAATTGATCAACTTTTCAACGGAGAAAGTAAAACCACTGGAAGAGAACAAGTCGATGTTACCGGATTAATTGGTCAATATGCACACGGTAATGAACCTAGCCATCACATGGCGTATTTGTATAATTATGTAGGCAAACCTGAAAAAACGGCAGCAAAAGTACATTTCATTTTAAATGAATTTTATAAAAACACACCTGATGGTTTAATTGGAAATGAAGATTGCGGACAAATGAGCGCGTGGTATGTTTTGAGTTCAATAGGATTATATCAAGTAACTCCAGGTCAAGAATATTTTAACACTGTAGAGCCAATTTTTAAGAATAGTAAAATATTATTAAACAAGAATAAACAGGTGACAATCCCAAAATTTGAAAAAAGCGATTACTTTATAGATAGTGAACTTAAAAGCACAATTAAAGCCTTAAAACATTATGTTTTTGGTAATGAATACTCAATTGTTCCAGTAATTCAGGCAGAAAGTAAATCATTTGAATCAAATCAAAAAATTGTTTTAAAATCAAGTGGAAAAGTGTATTATTCATTTAATGATGATTTGAATTTCAAAGAATATAAATCACCAATATTAATTAACCAATCAACCAAAATAAATGCATATACCGAATATTATTCTTACTCTGAATTTCGTACGGATAGTATAGCTTTAAGAAGCGATACTATCTCTGCCCAATTCTTCAAAAAACCAAACAATTACAGCATCAACATCAAATCAAAATACAATCCGCAATATCATGCGGGTGGTCCTGAAGGGTTGTTAGATGGTATTTTAGGAACCGAGAACTGGAGAAAAGGCGATTGGCAAGGCTACCAAAGTCAGGATTTTGAAGCGGTGGTGGATTTACAAGAAGTAAAAAGTATTACTGAAATTTCAGCTCGATTTTTACAAGACCAACGTTCGTGGATTTTAATGCCAACCAAAGTGGAGTATTACATTTCAGATGATAATGTGAATTTTACGTATTTCGGCTCGGTAGAAAATATCTTAGATCCAAAAAAAGAAGAAAATACTATTTTGAATTTCACATCCAACGAAACCAAAGGTAAAAAAGCACGTTATGTAAAAATTATTGCCAAGAACTTCGGAAAATTACCCGAATGGCATCAAGGTTTTGGCGGTGATGCGTTTATTTTTGTGGATGAGATTACGATAAAGTAAATCGATTTTAAGATAAAAGAAGGCGCAAACGAAACTATTAAAGTGTTCTTTGTGCCTTCTTTGTGTATTTAGTGGTTATAAGATTAATCCTTATCAGGAAATACCAAAGAAGCGATTACAGACAACATTAACACACCGCCAACAACCATTAACGAAACAGTAGTTTCAATATGGAAAAACGGCGCTATAATCATTTTTACCCCAATAAAAGTTAAGATGATAGCCAATCCATATTTCAATTTGCTGAACATGTACATAAAGTTGGCCAGCAAGAAATATAGTGAGCGCAATCCTAAAATTGCAAAAATATTAGACGTATATAAAATAAATGGATCGTTGGGTGCGATGGCGAAAATCGCCGGAATACTGTCAACAGCAAATAATAAATCGGTAAATTCTACAATCGCAACAACCACAAACAAAGGTGTTGCCATTTTGATTCCGTTTTGAATGGTAAAGAATTTATCGCCATCAAAATTCGGACTTACTTTAAAAAATTTATGTACGAATTTTGAACCGGCACTTTTACTAAAATCTTTACTTCCATCATCTTCTTCACTACTAAACCCCGATTTGATTCCGGCAACGATAAGAATTATTCCGAAAATTGTCAATAAATAATTGATTTTTACCATTTGTCCGAATAACTCCATTTCGGGTAAATAAGTATAATTCAGCAACCAAACTCCGGTAAAAATAAAAATGGCTCTAAAAACCAAAGCGCCAATTACACCCCAAAATAATACTTTATGTTGTGCTTCTTTCGCCACATTGAAATAGCCAAAAACCAATATAAACACGAATAAATTATCTACCGAAAGTGCTTTTTCAATCCAATACGCTCCTTGAAATTGCATGAATTTTTCGGCACCCATATAGTGATAAATAATACCACTAAATCCCATAGCCAATGAAATCCAAACCGCAGACCAAATTGCCGCTTCACGATTAGAAACAACGTGCCCTTTTTTGTTTAAAACACCTAAATCTAGCACCAGCATTGCAATAATGGTAACGGTAAACGCCGTTATAATGCCTGGATGATCAATTAAATGGTCAATTGCACCTGTTTTTAGAGACAGCATGAGTTAGTTTAATTTATCGGTTAATTTTTTGAAAACAGCTTTTGCTTCTTTATTTTCATATAAAATTTGGTATACCGCATCAATAATTGGGGTATCAGCACCATATTCTTGGTTTAATTTGTAGGCACTTTTTACAGCATAATAACCTTCGGCCACCATACTCATTTCCATTTGCGCCGATTTTACGGTGTAGCCTTTCCCAATCATGTTTCCAAACATTCTATTTCGAGAAAAGACCGAATATCCAGTAACTAATAAATCACCTAAATAGGCCGAATTATTAATATTTCGTTTCATTTTATGTACTTTTCTGATGAATTTCTTCATTTCGCGAATACCATTACTCATCAATACCGCTTGAAAATTATCACCATAGCCTAAACCATGAGCAATCCCAGCAGCAATAGCGTAAATATTTTTTAATACGGCAGCATATTCTGTCCCAATAATATCATCTGTTGTTTTTGCTTTGATGTAATGTGAACTTAAATTTTGTGCCACATATTTTGCCTTCGTTTTATCACTACAAGCAATCGTTAAATAAGATAAGCGTTCCATTGCTACTTCTTCGGCATGGCACGGACCTGTTATTACACCAATATTCTCAAACGGAATGTCGTATTTGGTATGAAAATGTTCGCCTACAATTAAGCTCGATTCAGGTACAATTCCCTTAATAGCAGAAAATATAATTTTACCACTTAAACTTTCGGTCAGGCTTTCTAATTCTTTACTTAAAAACGCCGATGGCACTACAAAAATTACATAATCCGCATAAGCAACTGCTTCATTAATATCATTTGTAAGTTTTAATTTGCTAGTATCAAATGTAACCGAACTTAAATAATTTGGGTTGTGTTTTTGCTGTTTTAAATGTTCTATAGCATATGTACTGCGCATGTACCAAGCAATTTCATCTTGATTTTCACAAAGCATTTTGGCAATAGCAGTAGCCCAACTTCCTCCTCCAATGACTGCAATTTTTGGCTTATTTTCCATTTTCCGATTTAATTTTGAACATCAAAAATAGTTATTTAAAAAGGATTTACAAAAAACGTTTGCTAAACTCTTTTTAATGTCGCATTTAAACACGAATTTCAATAATTAACACCAATTTTATTTACTTTTTTTGAAATTTATTTTTTGGCATAGCTTTCTAAACTTTGCGAAAAACTTCAAAACTTTGCGTTAAAAATTATTCGTGTTAATTCCTGAAATTCGTGTTTTAATCTTAATAACTCATTTCCACAATTGTTTTTACCTTTTCTAGCGTAACGTTTTGTTTTTCGCCCAAGGCTTTCCAACCTCTTTCTTCAAATCGGTTAATGATGAATTGTGCGGTATTTTGGATGTTTTCAGCGTTTTCAGATAATTTGGTTTTCATGCCCATTTTATGGAAGAATTCCACTGTTTTTTCGATGGCTTTTTCAGCAATTTCTTCGGTTGAATTACCTTGAATATTCCAAACGCGCTGGCCATATTGCGCTAATTTATCCTTTTTAGTTTCAAACATCACACGATATAAATTTGGACCAATGATAGCCAATGTTCTTGCGTGATCAATTCCATACAAAGCGGTTAATTCATGACCAATCATGTGGGTTGCCCAATCGGAAGGAACTCCTTTTTGAATCAAGCCATTCAATGCCATTGTTGCACTCCATACAAAGTTAGAAGCCAATTTATAATCACTCGGATTTTCAACAACTTCAGGCCCAATTTCGATTAGTGTTTGTAATATTCCTTCGGCAATTCGGTCTTGCAATAAAGCATCGTGAGGATAGGTAATGTATTGTTCTAAAACGTGTGTAAATGCATCAACCACGCCGTTTTGTAATTGTCTTTTAGGTAACGAAGTAATAACGGTAGGATCTACAATAGAGAAAACGGGAAATAAAGCACTTCCGCCCAACGTTAATTTTTCTTGAGTAGCTTCAATAGTAACCACAGCGCCCGAATTCATTTCAGAACCTGTTGCTGGTAAGGTTAAAACCGTTCCAAATGGAATTACTTTAGAAACATCTTTGAATAATATTCTTTTTTTAAGAATTTCCGATGCATCGCCTTCAAAATGTACTGCTGCAGAAATAAACTTAACCCCATCAATTACACTTCCGCCACCAACAGCTAGAATAAATCCGATTTTCTCAGATCGAATGATTTCAACTGCTTTCATCAACGTTTCAAAACGCGGATTAGGTTCAATGCCGCCAAATTCTATAATATCATGGTTGGGTAAAGCTGCTTTTACTTGGTCGTAAACACCATTTTTAAAGATGCTTCCACCGCCATAAGCAATAAGAATTTTTGTATTTGAAGGAACGAGATCAGTTAATTTAGCGATTTGTCCTTTACCAAATACATAGTTTACAGGATTGTATAATTCGAAGTTTGTCATTATAATTTACTTTATCGAACAAATCTACAAAAGATAATTAATTGAAGATTGTTAAAACATCATTTAAAAGTAAATGATATATGATTTTATATAAAAACCATATATTTGATATATTATTGAAAATTTATTAATCAACAATTTAAATATGAAAAAGTTAATTATTACATGTCTATTAGTAACTAATGTATTGATAAGTCAGGAAAATTACAACTCAAAATCATTATTAATTAAATTTAATTCCGATTTATGGGATGTTTCCAAATTAAATTTAAATGAAAATACTTTTTCAATATTAAATATAGATTTATGGTTAAAAGAAAATAATATAAAAAAAATTACCCCCATAGGGCAAGCAAAAATCACTTATACTTTCCAAATAGATTTTAAAGAACCATTAGATATTACAAAATGCATAAGCATTTTAAAAACGTATCCAGAAATAAAGCACATAGAACCAGATTATATTTCAGAAGGTGGGGGTAAAAAATATGATGTTTTACAAACACCAAATGATGCTTTATATAACAGACAATGGGGTGTCTTTAATAATGGTACTTTTAATGTTTCAGGAATGCCGTTTACTTCAGAAAATGATGCAGATGCGGATATAGATTTAGCATGGGATTTTGAAACAGGGGATCCTAATATGTTGATTGCAGTTCCAGACACTGGGTTTAGGTTAACTCATCCTGAATTAGCGGGAAGAATATGGACAAATTCTAATGAAATTGCAAACGATGGAATCGATAATGATAACAATGGCAAGATTGATGATGTAAATGGTTGGGATTTTGTAAATAATGACAATAATGCTACTGATGATCATGGTCATGGAACTAATTGTTCGGGGATATTACTTTCAAAAGGAAGTAACGGTATTGGTTATGCAGGTGTTAATTGGAACTCAAAACTACTCCCTTTAAAAGTGTTAGATTCAAATAATAGCGGACAATATTCTTGGATGGCAAATTCAATATATTATGCAGTAGATAGAGGAGTAAAAATCATTAGTATGTCCATCGGTGGTACCGGGAATAGCACAATATTGCAAGATGCAATTCAATATGCAATAACACATAATGTGGTTTTTGTAACATGCATGATGAATTTTAACAACAACACAACGTATTATCCAGCAGGTTATGCAAGCACCATGGATATTATTGCCGTAGGTTCAACAGATTCAGATGACGATCGTACTGCTCCGTTTTTTTGGAGTACTACTTCAGGAAGTAATTATGGAAACCACATTACAGTAGTAGCTCCAGGAAATTATATTTATGGTTTAAGTTCGTCTTCTGATACAAATTACAATAGTTATTGGGGTGGGACATCTCAAGCCACACCATTAGTTGCTGGAATAGCATCGCTTTTACTTTCAAGAAATCCAAATTTAACTCCACTTCAGATAAAAAATCTTTTAAAATCAACAGCTCAGGATCAAGTAGGATTGCCTAGCGAAGATTTACCAGGATTTGACCAATACATGGGGTGGGGAAGAGTTAATGCTTTCAATGCGTTTCAAACGTTGTCAAATGAAAACTTTACAAAAAGTAACCAAGAGTTTAGTTATATAAATCCTGTAAAAAATAAAAAATTCCAACTTTTTTCAAAAAAGATGTATAATAACTTAAATATTTATGTTTATTCACTAGATGGAAAACTTATTCAATCTGATAAACTTGATATTTATGAAGGGAAAAACGATATCGCATTTAATCATCCTAAAGGCAATTATATTTTAATTCTTGAAACTGAAACGTATCAAAAAAGTATAAAAATTGTGGTAAATTAAATGCTATTAAGCTGAAATTTGAAAATAGTCTTTCAAATCGTTTTTATATAATTTTTTCTCCCAATTTTCTTTTGATAAATAGAAATAAATTAAATTTCGTTCTTCAATTTCTGTTACTAATCCAATACTTTTTTTGGTTTTAGCTAAATTAAAATAAAATAAAAAATGCTGATGCACATCAATATAATGTAAAAACGCACCTGCCTTTTTGTAATATTTATGGGCTTTTTTAGGCTCGTTTTCATGAAAATAACAGTTACCAATTTTGAAGTATACACTGAATAAATTTTGATATTTATTAGGTTGGTTATTTATTGTTTTTAATAGTTTTTCACCTAAAGCTATCAGCGCATTATTGCTGTAAATATCTGAATCTAATAATTCAATTAAACTGGCAATATCAGTTTCATTTGCAACAATTTCTTTAGTCCAAAACGAATAAAGTTCTTTTTCACTCCAGTATAAAAACGCTTTGTTTTTTATGATGGACTTAATTTCGTTTGACGTGTCACTTTTGAAATAATTATCGAGCAGTATGTTAAATATCGATTTTTCTGAATGTTTTACATTTTTTGAATCAACATGAACGGTAAGATCATTAAAAAAAAATGAAGTATGTTCTTTTTTTTGTTTGAAGGTTTTACAAATTGATAATTCAGAAGAATCGTTTAGTAAAATCTGTAACTTAGAAGAGTCAATTGTGTCGCGATTTTTAAAACGTAACTGAAATAAGTTATTTTTTTTAAATAACGCTTTAGAAAAATTATTTTCTGATGAACGAGATTGATTGACAGGCTCTGCCAAGAAAAAATTAGGGGGAAAACAGAAAAACGACATTTTTTAGGGTATAATCAAGTTTAAATTAGATTTAATTTTACAAAATTTGTTTTGTAAATTTCAAATATAAAGGAATTTTTTTTAAATAAACAAGTGTGTCTGTAGATTTTTTTCTATAAATGCATTAAATTTGTATATTATTTTAAAAAATACCCCTAAATTTTTTATTTTTAAATGTAAATACTATGAAAAATTTAGTCTTTTTTTTGGTTCTTAATTTGCTTGTTAATTCTGGTTTTTCTTCAAATTTGCCATACAAGTATCATTCAATTAATGAAATTGAATTTACTAAAATTGAGTCAAAAAATACCCTAAAAAAATTATTTGAAAAAGAAATTAACATTTACGCATTCGATACCAAAAATTTAATTATAAATCATTGCAAATCAATATTTAATAACAATAATAATTCTGCTATTAATGATATTACTAGTGAGAATTGGATGAATTTCATTACTTTAGGGTATAATAATTCAACAGATGTAGAATTCAATAATGAATTGAACTTAAAAAATATTTCAAAAAGCTCAATCATTTTTATTCTATTAGGAATAATTGTACTATTAGGATTATGGATTGTTCTGTTAATAATTCAGAGCAAGAAATATAAAAATGAAAAGAGTTCATTAAGTGTAATACAATCTCAAAATGAATTATTAAAAAAAGAATTTGAAAAGCTTGAATTGTCAGAAAATTTAAAAGAAACAGCAGAGGAGTTAAACACATCTATTGTAAATATTAAAAAAGTAGCTTTATTAAAAAAGCAACTAGAGAATATTGTTGATGAAAAAAGTTCAAATTACAACGAAAAAGAAACGTTGAAGAAATTGAAGTTGTGCCTAAATTCTTTTTTTGATAATTACAGAGAACTAACTCAAATTATGCAAAAAAAATTAAATGTAGATAAAATAGTACATTTTA
>JAGOAL010000047.1 GCA_017983975.1 Flavobacterium sp. | reverse complement strand
TTGTTTAGCCTACTATTCTTATAAAGACATCGAAAAACTAGAAAAATTCCTTTCAGGCAAACCCGTAGCCGAACAAGAAATCGGTTTTGCTTTGTTGCAAGAAGTGGTTGCTTATCCCGAAACATCTATGTCGCGACGTAAATTTTTACTACATTATTTTGGTGAAGAATTTGATGATGTAGATGGCGATGGTGCAGATATGGATGATAATGTTCGTAATCCAAAATCGAAAGTAGAAGCACAAGATCAAGTGGTAACACTCTTAAAAGTGGTTCGCGATACCAAACAATTATTCAAGTCAAAAGAAGTTATTTTTGCTTTAGTTGGTAAAATCAATGCCATTATCAAAGCACAAAAAATTGATACCCAACCTTATTTTGGAAGTGGTTCAAAGTTTGATGAGAAATATTGGATGGCGTTAATTCGTCAAGTGTTAGTAGACGGATTATTATCAAAAGATATTGAAACCTATGGAGTATTAAAATTGACTTCTAAAGGCGAATCATTTATTAAAAAACCATCTTCATTCATGATGTCAGAAGACCATGAATATAATGAAGAGGAAGATGAAGCTATTGTAACTGCAGCAAAATCATCGGGAACTGCAGATGAAGCCTTAATGGGCATGTTGCGCGATTTACGTAAAAAAGTAGCCAAGAAACTTGGAATCCCACCATTTGTAGTGTTTCAAGATCCTTCTTTAGAAGATATGGCGTTAAAATATCCTATTTCTATTGATGAACTAAGTAATGTTCACGGTGTAGGAGAAGGAAAAGCTAAAAAATATGGTAAAGAATTTGTTGAATTAATTGCTCGATATGTTGAAGATAATGACATTATTCGTCCAGATGATTTAGTGGTTAAATCTACGGGAGCAAATTCCGGTCTAAAATTATACATCATTCAAAATGTCGATCGAAAATTAGCATTAGATGATATTGCAAAAGCAAAAGGTCTAGATATGGATGGTTTATTGAAAGAAATGGAACAAATCGTTTATTCGGGAACCAAGTTGAATATTAGGTATTGGATTGATGATATTTTAGATGAAGACCAGCAAGAAGAAATTCACGATTATTTTATGGATTCAGAATCGGATAATATTAAAGATGCCTTAAAAGAATTTGATGGCGAATACGATATTGAAGAATTGCGTTTAATGCGCATCAAGTTTATTAGCGAAGTGGCAAATTAATTTTTTTATTTATAAATCCATAATCTAATAATTATTTAGAATATGGTACCATCCCCCTAACTCCCTACAATGAAAAAAAATCAATTGTTTTCTAAACAAGATGTTATTTATATATTTTTATATTTAATTTTTTTTAGTTCAATTCTGTTATTTATATATTTTGACAAAAAAGATTCTATAAAACCAAATTTCATTGAAATTCCTCAGAAAGACAAACTTTCATTACTAAATGATACCGTTTTTACCAATGAAAAATATATCCCTACTAGAAGTACTATAACATATGTGTACCAACCCATTAAATCTATTTATCAAACAATAGATGAGGAGCTAAATGAAAAAGCAAAGAAGTACATTTTTCAACTTGAAGAACTTAATTTGAGACCAAAATTAGTTGAGGCTAGAATTAATAGAGTAAAAGTATCACTACAACATAAATATAAAATGCGGAGAGATTCAAGATTGTTGACTCTAAAGTTCAATAACATTGAATATAAAGGAAAAAAGCTGCATTATCAATTTGCTTTTGATGAATTTGGGAATTACCAAGATTTTTGTGATGATAATACCTTAAATATTCACATGCCTATTGGAGAATATGATTTATATATAAGAGCAGTTGATTTTAGAAATAAAGTTGTAACAAAATTTACAAAAATTAAAGCTTGTACCAGAATTCCTTATTCAAAGGAAAATTGGTTCTGGACATTAATAACAATTGTTATTATGACTCCATTTATTTTCTATTATTTTAGGTTTAAATTAAAAAGACAAAAATTTGAATTTCAAAAGCAATTAGCACTTGAACAGCAACGTTTAAAAATAACCGCAGATTTGCATGATGAAATAGGCTCTTCATTGTCAAGTTTACAAATAAATAGTGCAGTCGCTAGTTTTTTAATTGAAAAAAACCCAGTAGAAGCTCAAAAAATATTAGAAAAAATTGAATCTCAATCTGAACATTTATCAGATAAAATAGGAGATATTATTTGGAGTATGAAACCCGGAAAAGATGAATTTTTAACCCTAACAGCAAGAATTAAGAATTTTGTAAATGAAATTGTGGGTTCCACAAATATTAATTATAAAATTGATATTGATGAAAAAATCGATAAAGTAATAATCGACATTTCTGCAAGAAAAAATATTGTATTGTTCATAAAAGAGGCTACTAACAATGCAGTAAAATATAGTAAGGCAAAACAATTAACCATTTTAATACAAGTTATCAAAAATCAAATTTTAATTGAAGTTTCAGATGATGGAGTTGGATTTAATACTTCTATTACAAACGGAAATGGTTTGGGAAATATGCAAAAAAGAATTGAAGAGTTAAAAGGTCAATTTAGTGTAATATCTGAACTAAATTTAGGAACTAAAATAACAGCGATAATTCCTATTGTACCCTAATTTAGGTACAAATTTAGAGAATAATATAAAATATCTTTGTGCTATGCCAATTAGAGTTTTTATATATGACGACAGTAATGAGCGAAGAGATAGTTTGAAAGCATTGTTAATGCTGAATGATCAACTCAAGTTTGTGGGCGAAGCTATGAATTGTGTTACTGTAAATGAAGATATAGAAAATTTTTATCCTGATGTGGTTTTGATGGATATCAATATGCCTGAAGTTAATGGTATTGAAGGATTGCGAATTATAAAAACGAATCATCCAGAAGTCAAAGTACTAATGCAAACCGCATTTGATGATTCAGATAAAATATTTACATGTATTATAAATGGCGCTAGTGGCTATATATTAAAGAAAGATAAACCACAGCGAATTCTTCAGGCAATTGAAGAAGTTTATCAAGGCGGTGCGTCAATGAATCCTGGAATTGCTCAAAAAGTTTTAGATTATTTTAAACCCAAAGAAATTAATAATCCCTTATCACCCAAAGAAACACAAGTTTTAGCACTTTTAGCCGATGGACTTTCCTATAAAATGGTTGCCGATAAAATAGGAGTGAGCTATTCAACTGTAAATACTCATGGCAAACGCATTTACGAAAAACTACATATATCTTCATTAGGCGAAGCCATTGCTTATTATTACAAAAATTTAAGACAATAGATTCTTAAATCAAAAATTAAATTTCTTTTTTCTATATCAAAATCCCTTGTCACATGATTAAGGGATTTTATGTTATAAGCAATTAGTAATATTTGTAATGAAATTATTTATAAAAGGATAAATACCGTTAAACAACGGTTTTAACTTCAGTTATTAAACGGAAGATAGTGTCAGCTGAAAAAGTAACCTTTGAAAATATTTTCAATTAATATATCAATTCTAACTTTAAAACTTTAAACAATGAAAAAAATGAAAACATTTTGTGCTATAATGGTAATTACAATCAGTACTACATTAATTAGTTGCGACTCATCCGAAACTACTCCTACAGCAGTAGTGCCTTCCACTTTTGAATATTTGTATATTAAAAGTCCAGCAACCGTTTCAGGAGGATCAACTATTTGGAATTTAAAAAACGAAACTACTGCTGGAGCAGGTTTTGCGTCTCCAACAAATCTTAGAACAGACACACCAAGTCCCGGACTATCAAATCAAATCTTAATGGCTAATCAATGCTCGGCTTATGACAAGGTAAACAAAAAATATGCGGTATCAACAGGCGATAGACTTGTAATTTATGATGTTACAAACACAGCTTCGGTTCCTGCACCTACAATTTTAACTATTACTAACATTCAGGCAATTGAATTTGTTGCGGGCAATTTATATGTCCTTAAAAACTATCAAATAAAAAAATACAATAGTGCCTTTGTACTTGACGCAACTTTTGGCCCTGTTTTATTGCCAACAACTATTGGCGTTCCCTCAAATATATGTTTTAATGGTACCGATTTATATGTAACTAATGATGGTAAGCTACATAAAATAAGCACTGTTGGTGCAGGTACAATAACCTCAACTTCCTTATCGACAACCGATGAGTTTGATGGTTTAGAATACATCAATACAACAGCTTTGCCAAACAAATTGTATGCGGTAAAAAAAGGAACCTCTCCAAAATTTGTAGAAATTGACCCAATAACAGGGGCTGGAACCATTAAATATACTTTAACCTACACACCAGATTTTAGCCGTATTTCATCGGCATTGGATTATAGTACCGAGTTTTACTATTTAGACAGTTCAAATGGATTTAGTAGCGATCAAAATTCATTAACCATTATTGATCTTACTCCAACTGGCGCATATACTCCTGTGCCATTGACTACACCTGGGAATCAATATTTATTTGGGTTGCAGTTGAAAGATTAATTAGAATAAAAAATTTGAATCCCTATTAATATCTCAATTCTAACATTAAAATGTAAAAAAAATTATGAAAAAAACTAACACTTTTTTAAGCGCAATACTAATTTCAGCATTTCTAACCTTGGTAAGTTGCGACTCATCTGAAACTACTCCTACAGCAGTAGTGCCATCCACTTTTGAATATTTGTATATTAAATGTCCAGCAGCTGGTTTGGGTTCTATTTGGAATTTAAAAAACGAAACTACCGCTGGAGCAGGTTTTGCATCTCCAACAAATCTAAGAACAGATAGCCCCCCAGGTTTTCTTGGAAATCAAACCTTAATGTCTTATCAATGCTCGGCTTATGACAAGTTGAACAAAAAATATGTTGTATCACCAGGCGATAGACTTGTAATTTATGATGTTACAAACACAGCTTCGGTTCCTGCACCAACTACTATTATGTTATCTGGAGTTAAAGCAATAGAATTTGTTGCAGGTAATTTATATGTCCTAAGAAACCATCAAGTAACTAAATACAATAGTTCTTTTGTGCTTGATCCAACTTTTGGGCCTGTTTCAGTGCCTATTCCTATATCAGGTGCCTCTTACTCATCAAATTTCTGTTTTAATGGAGCTGATTTATTCGTAATAACTGTTGGAATTTTGCATAAAATTAATACCACAGGAGCAGGATCAATTTCTTCTATATCCTTAGGCAGTACAAGTCTGTTTGATGGTTTAGAATACATTAATACAACAGCATTACCAAACAAATTGTATGCGGTAAAAAGAGGAACTGCTCCAGAATTTGTAGAAATTGACCCTTCATCCGGGCTTGTAACTGTTAAATATACTTTAACCTACACACCAGATTTTAGCCGTATTTCATCGGCATTGGATTATAGCACCGAGTTTTACTATTTAGATAGTTCAAATGGAATGGGTAGCGATCAAAATTCATTAACTATTATAGATCTGACTCCAACTGGCGCATATACTCCTGTACCATTGACTACACCTGGGAATCAATATTTATTTGGCTTGCAATTGAAAGATTAATTAGAATAAAAAATTTAAATCCCTATTAATATCTCAATTCTAACATTAAAATGTAAACAAAATGAAAAATCTAAAAACAACCATTTTATCAGCATGTATTGCATTGTGCTGTTTAACAAATGGAATTGCACAAGAAGCAGCAAGAGGAAAAACTAAAGGAAAAATAGTGATGGCTGGAAAACCTGGTTCTATAATAGCTTTCGGAGGTGGTACTTCAATGCCAAGTAGCGATGGCAAAGACAAAGCTTTTTTGAGCAACTCAACAGCAATCAATGCTGATGCATTTTTTTCTTTAATTAGCAAACCAGAAGCAAACTTTAGTTTTGGTTTGAACTTTGGTGGTGCCTATAACTTTGGAGGAAGCGGCGGTTTTGGAACAACTCCAAATCCATTTGCAGTAACTGGACAAACTTCAAGTACAGTTTCGCCAAGAGGTGTTGACCCAAAATCTCCAGGTTTCAGAATGGGAGGTGGTCCACAAGCTAATTTTTATTTTGGAAAGTTTATTGTTTCACCCATGGTTTTAGGAGAATATTTCTCGATGACGCAAAAAGAAATGAGCATAGTACAAACCACTCAATACAATGGTCAAAGTTTTGATTTCACATTGGCTACATTACCCGAAACCAAAACAAGTGGTTTTGCAGTAACACCAAAACTAAGATTACATTATATGTTTAACGATCGTTTTGGATTTTTTGCAGATGCAAGTTATACTACAGGGCCAAAAATGGAAACTACCGTTTCTAAATTAATTCCAAATGGAAATCCTTTAGTAGATCTTCAAAGTTATAACCTTCAGCAATTACAAACAGGAACTATGGTGAAAGGCGAAACAAAATCAACATCTTATAGTGCCATGGGGTTTAATTTTGGAGTGGTGATTGGTTTGGGAAGAAATGGGTCAAAAGGATGGAATGGAGTTGCTGAAACGGCACAAAGCACAGATGCTTCAAAAACTTCTGCATCTTGTAATTGTGTTGCTCCACCACCTTTTTATGTAAAAGAGTATCCATCATCTGGAAATACACTATCAATAACAAATAGTTTTCCTGCTTATATTCCTTCAGCAGAGTTAAGTACTTCTAATACTATTCATTTTGGTTTTGCAGTAAATCCTTGTTTAAATTCAGTATCTGACCCTTGTACAGGCTTTTATAGAGCAATTGTAAATGGACATACTGTTAATTCTATAGGAACTGGTGGAAACAATCACATTCAAATACCAATAAATTATTTAGTAAATGGTGCAAATACTATTATGGTTGAAGGTGTATGTGGAAGTACTGTGTGTCCTTTAACATCTACTATAGTTAATATTGGTAATCAACCTCCATCTTCAGGAACAATAACTTTAGTTAAAGAATGTTGTATGGAAACAAGAAGAACTCCACCTTATGATACCTATTATTCAGGAAATTCAAAATTTAAAATGGCTGGTACAGTTACGAATGCAGTTTTAGAGATAAGTTCACCATCTGGTGTTGTTTATGAACCATTTGTTAATGGAGGAACTACTGCATGTTATTCTAAACCTTTGACTATTCAATTAGTTAATGATATTTATAAAACTCCAATTGTAGGATCTACAATTAATGGATTTCCAACAGCTACAGTAACTGCAACTAAATTTGAGTGTCGTAAAATTGCAGATATTAAAATAACACCAATCGATAGAGATATTATTATACGTCCAGAAGGACCTTTTAGACCTTTTGATGCAGATAATGCTGTTACTTGGACTTTAGACGATTTAAATGGGTTAAGATTAAATGGTTCAGGAACAGGTAAAGATGGTGGTAAAATAGACATGTCATGCCCAATCGAAATTGATGAAGAAACAGGAAAAATATTTTTAACAGGTACACCAGAAATTACTAAAACAGTAAATGGTAAAACATCTAAAATAAAATCGGATTACAAACCAACTCAAAAAAGAGATTATGTTGGTCATGTAACATTATTAAAATAATTGTTGTTTAAGTTAGTTACTAAAAATCCCGAGTTTAACACTCGGGATTTTATTTTTCAAAAACTTCCCCTCTATGTGGTCTTAGCGCATCTCTAAAAACAATCATATCGGCTTCTTCTACAACTAAATAAGCAATAGCGTGCATGTCGTTAAAAATTTCGAAGCCAGTAATTTTTAATATGTAATTTTCTTTTTCTAAAAATTCTTTCAAATGAATTTCATGGTGTTCTGCCGTTTTTGCAGAAGCCTCTCCTCTAAAATCCCAAATTAATTTTATTTTTCGCATTATGTAAGTTTCTAGAATACAAAGTTACGAAGTCAGCGTTCAAATTACTATTTTTGCAAAATTATATTTCTAATATATCAGAAAATCTGATCATCCGAAAATCAAAATTATGCCTCGCGAATTTCAATTTCAAGTTTCACCTGAAGTAGCTGCAAATGAAAATTTGTTAGCCCAGCATGTAGCAAAGCTGTTTCAAGTAAGTCCGAAAGAAATTCAAAAAGTCATAGTTCTTAAGCGTTCTATAGATGCGCGTCAAAAAGCCATTAAAATAAATATTAAGGCGACTGTTTTTTTAATTGGTGAAGCATATACCGATCAAAAAATAGAATTACCCGATTATCCAAATGTAGCTAACAAACAAGAAGTAATTGTAATTGGTGCAGGTCCAGCTGGATTATTTGCTGCTTTGCAATTAATAGAATTAGGTTTGAAGCCCATCGTTTTAGAACGTGGAAAAGATGTTCGTGGTCGTCGTCGCGATTTAAAAGCAATTAATGTAGATCATATTGTAAATGAAGATTCCAATTATTGTTTTGGCGAAGGTGGTGCAGGAACGTATTCCGATGGAAAATTATATACTCGTTCTAAAAAACGTGGTGATGTAGATCGAATTTTAGCACTTTTAGTTGGTTTTGGGGCAACTCCTGAAATTATGGTAGAGGCGCATCCGCACATTGGAACCAATAAATTACCCCAAATTATTCAAGACATCAGAGAAAAAATCATCGCTTGTGGCGGACAAGTATTGTTTGAAACTCGAGTAACCGATTTTGTAGTGAAAAACAATGAAATGCAAGGTGTTGTTCTTCAAAGCGGCGCTATCATTTCGGCCAATAAAGTGATTTTAGCTACCGGACATTCGGCTCGTGATATTTTCGAATTATTACATAAAAAGAATATTTTAATCGAAGCCAAACCTTTTGCGTTAGGCGTTAGGGCAGAACATCCACAGGAATTAATTGACCAAATTCAATATTCGTGCGATTTTAGAGGCGATTATTTACCGCCAGCTCCCTATTCTGTTGTAAAACAAGTCAATGGTCGCGGCATGTACTCGTTTTGTATGTGTCCGGGTGGTGTAATTGCCCCTTGTGCTACTGCTCCAGGCGAAGTAGTTACAAACGGTTGGTCGCCTTCAAAACGAGATCAAGCCACAGCAAATTCGGGAATTGTGGTGGAATTAAAATTGGAAGATTTTAAGCCTTTTGAAAAATTTGGACCCTTAGCGGGAATGGAATTTCAAAAAGTCATCGAGCAGAAAGCTTGGAATTTGGCGGGTTCAACCCAAAAAGTACCCGCACAACGCATGGTCGATTTTACACAAAATAAAGTTTCATCGGATATTCCAAAAACATCCTATGTTCCGGGAACAACTTCAGTAGAAATGGGGCAGGTGTTTCCTAGTTTTTTAACCCAAATCATGCGAGAAGGATTTGTGCAATTTGGTAAAGCAATGCGAGGTTATATGACCAATGAAGCTATTTTACATGCGCCCGAAAGTAGAACATCATCACCGGTGCGTATTCCAAGAGATAATTTTACATTGGAACACCCACAAATAAAAGGTCTTTATCCTTGTGGAGAAGGAGCAGGCTTTGCCGGAGGTATTATCTCAGCTGCAATTGACGGTGAAAAATGTGCCTTGAAAATTGCAGAAAGTTTGGTTAAATAAAAAAATCACAGCTTTCACTGTGATTTAGTATATATATTTATCAAAAATTATATTTTCTTAACTCTAACAGCATTCATTCCTTTAGCGCCTTTTTCTAATTCATAGGTAACTAAATTTCCTTCTTTTACATCGTCTAACAAACCACTGATGTGAACAAAATATTTTTCACCCGTTTCAATTTCTTTAATAAAACCAAAACCTTTAGATTCGTTGAAAAAATCAATGGTTCCTCTACGATCAACAGGTGCTTCTTCAGCAGCGGTTCTTCTAGAAGTATTTATTTCAATGCTTTCAACATCAACAATGATTTTTTTAGAAGGATCAGGAGGTGTAT
>JAGOAL010000046.1 GCA_017983975.1 Flavobacterium sp. | reverse complement strand
AAACGATGTTATCGTGTCTTCGGTTCGCGCAAAAGACAAAAAGCCGATTACATTTACTAATGTTTCAAAACAAGAACTTGCTCCACGTAATTTAGGGCAAGACATTCGTGTTTTGTTGAATTATTTACCTTCGGTAGTTACTACAACCGATGCTGGAAATGGTATTGGCTACACGTATATGCGAGTTCGCGGTGCTGATGGTTCCCGAATCAACGTTACTTTAAATGGCGTTCCGTTTAATGATAGTGAAAGTCAAGGAACATTTTTTGTAAACTTACCCGATTTTGCTTCGTCATTAGAAAGCGTTCAGTTGCAACGAGGAGTAGGAACATCAACTAATGGAGCAGGTGCTTTTGGTGCAAGTTTAAACCTTCAGACCAAATCATTTCAAGAAAAAGCGTATGCCGAAATTTCAAATTCTGTTGGGAGTTTTGCTTCCCGAAAACATACTTTAGCTTTTGGAACAGGATTGCATAACAATTTTGAAATGAATGCTCGAATTTCAAATATTGCTTCTGATGGATTTATTGATAGAGCTTCATCGAATATGTTTGGGTATTTTTTCAATGCAAATTATATTACCGATAAATCCCAAATAAAATTCATGGCTTTTGGCGGAAAAGAGAAAACATATCAGGCTTGGTATGGTATTGAAGATCCCGAAAAATTACAAAATGATCGAACGTTTAATCCTGCCGGAATGTATACAGATGCATTTGGAAATATACAATTCTATGATAATGAAACCGATAATTATGGACAAAATCATTTTCAATTGCATTGGTCCGAAAAATGGTCAGATAAGTGGATTTCAAACGTAGCATTTCATTATACCATTGGAAAGGGGTATTTTGAACAATATAGAGAAGATGAAAATTTAGCTGATTATAATTTGCCCGCTTTTAATGGAAACTCAATTTCAGATTTGGTGCGAAAACGTTGGTTAGACAATGATTTTTTTGGAACCACCTTTTCGCTAAATTATAAAACAGCAAAAACCGATCTATTAATTGGTGGCGCTGCCAATCGGTATTTAGGAAATCATTTTGGAGAAGTAGTTTGGACACAAAATTATGTTCCAAATACAAATCGTTATTATGATGATTTTGGAAATAAAGACGATATAAATTTCTACACTAAAGCATCTTACAATATTACAAACAAACTGAATTTATTTACCGATTTGCAATATCGAATGGTGTTTTATGAAGCTACAAGCGTGAAGTTTTCGGATGTTAATGATACCTTTCGATTCTTTAATCCAAAAGCAGGTTTGAGTTATCAATTGAATGATAAAAATTCATTTTATGGCTATTTTGGAATTGCAAACAAAGAGCCAAGACGTGATGATTATGAAAATGGAAGTGTAAAACCAGAACGTTTGTTTGATTATGAACTGGGTTGGAAATACAACACTAAAAAAGTAAAATTATCAGCCAATGCTTTTTACATGAATTATAAAGACCAATTGGTTTTAACAGGTGCTTTGAATGATGTTGGTGCGCCAATTTTCACTAATAGCGGGAAAAGTTATAGAGTAGGACTAGAAGTGGAGTCTTCAATTGCAATTACAAACAAATTAATATTAAATCCAAATGCAACTTTGAGTCAAAATAAAAACCAAGATTTCTACTTTCAACGAGACGGTGTTTTGCAAAACTTAGGCAATACAGATATTGCATTTTCTCCAAACTTTATTTTCGGAAATCAATTGATTTATTTACCTATAAAAGATTTTCAAATTTCATTTTTATCCAAATATGTCGGTGAACAGTTCATGGGCAATATCGATTCCAACCGATCAAAATTGGACGCCTATTTTGTAAATGACTTGAATATTAATTATGAATGGAAACTTAATAAAGGAATAAAATCAATTGTTTTTTCAGGCTTGGTAAACAATATTTTCAATTTAGAATATGAGTCCAATGGTTATTTCTACACCTATGATGATGATTGGAGTAATCCAGGAAGCACCACTACAATAGAAGGAACGGGTTACTATCCTCAAGCAGGAATAAATTTTCTCTTTGGAGTAAACCTGAAATTTTAATTGTAAACGCGTAAATTAAAATTGTCTAATTGTTCCACTCGATACTGTTTCATAGGATATTGCATACCTTGGGCCTGACCCGAAAATAAACTGTAGGAAACATTATCACAAGGACAAATTACATTAATCCCATCTAAAGTCATGGTAGAACAATTACTCAATGCCTGATTTGGACAAGCAGCATCAAAAGCAACATATCCACTTCCGGTATTAAACACAAAAACACCTCTTATGCCTGTATTTCCAGCATTTACATACACGGCATTACTTGGAAATTGTAAACTACTGTATTGAGGCAAGCTCATATTAATGTTATATGCAAAGGAATAATTTGGTAAATAAGGATTATTGTTGCTGAAATTATCTTTATCACAACCCATAAATACAACTACAAAAGCAAAAAGAAGGTATTTTTTCATAGAAAAATTTCAGTTCAATTAAAAAACAAATTTAATCACTTTTACTAAACATAATACCATGTCATAAATTAATTATTAAAAATAAATTACTATCTTTGTGAGAAGGAATCCCATCAGGTGGGATTTTTTCTATTTATATAAACGATGAAGTTATGAGTACAGTATCTTATTACACCGCCGAAGGATTAAAAAAATTAAGAGACGAATTAGAACAACTTAAAAGTATAGAACGACCTAAAGCATCGCAAGCTATTGCAGAAGCTAGAGATAAAGGTGATTTGTCTGAAAATGCTGAATATGACGCTGCTAAAGAAGCACAAGGGTTGTTAGAAATGCGAATTTCTAAAATGGAAGAAGTAGTTTCTAATGCACGTTTAATTGATGAATCACAACTAGATTTATCAAAAGCGCTTGTGTTGTCTACCGTAAAAATAAAAAATCAAACAAACGGTATAGAAATGACCTATACCTTAGTTGCCGAAAGTGAAGCCGATTTAAAAACTGGTAAAATTTCGGTAACATCACCTATTGGAAAAGGGTTACTTGGAAAATCTGTGGGAGAAATTGCAGAAATCAATGTGCCAAATGGCGTATTGAAATTTGAAGTATTAGAAATTTCTAGAGACTAAATTATGTCTAGTATTTTTACCAAAATAGTTAGCGGAGAAATTCCGTGTTATAAAATTGCAGAAGACGAAAATTATTTGGCTTTTTTAGATGTAAATCCCAATGCAAAAGGGCATACCTTGTGTATTCCAAAACAAGAGATTAACAAAATCTTTGATATGGAAGAAGAACACTATTTAGGATTAATGAAGTTTTCTAGAAAAGTAGCTAAAGCAATTGAAAAATCGGTTGAATGTAAACGAATTGGAGTAGCTGTAGTAGGATTAGAAGTGCCACATGTTCACGTGCATTTAATTCCGCTTCAAGATATGGACGATATGCGTTTTCAACGAAAAACTAGTTTATCTCCAGAAGAATTTCAAGAATTAGCCAAGCAAATCACATCTAATTTATAAAAAAAAATCTCGATTTATTCGAGATTTTTTTGTGTTGTTTTGTAACTAATTTGAATAGTTGTCCCTTTCCCAACTTCTGAATGCGCTACTTTAATTTTTCCTTTGTGATACTCTTGAACAATTCGTTTGGTTAATGAAAGACCTAATCCCCAACCGCGTTTTTTAGTAGTAAATCCTGGTTCAAATATTTTTTGAAATTGATTTTTCGGAATTCCTTTTCCAGTATCCGTAATTTTAATTTTAACGATATTCTCTAATTCCGAAATGGCAATATCTAAATGACCTTTTCCTCTCATGGCATCAATAGCATTTTTCACTAAATTTTCAATCGTCCAGCTATGTAAAGAAGGATTCAAAGCTACATAAATAGGATAATCTGGAGCTGAAAAAGTAAATAATATCTGTTTTGAAACTCTTGTTTGTAAATAATCTAGTGCGTTTTTTGTCTCTTCAATAAGGTCTCTTTTCTCTAAAATAGGCTCACTACCAATTTTTGAAAATCGATCAGTTATCGTTTGTAGTCGATTAATATCTTTCTCAATTTCAGAGACGGTACTTTCTTCAATATTTTCTAATTTTAGTAGTTCTACCCAACCAATCAAGGAAGATAACGGTGTGCCAATCTGATGTGCTGTTTCCTTTGCCATACCTGCCCAAAGTTTATTTTGAGTAGACATTTTTGTTGCTTTATAGAAGTTATAAACTACCGCGCCAAACAAAATAATAATCAATAATAAAGCAATAGGATAATATTTGAGTTTATTTAATAAGGGTGAATCGCCATAATAAACCAATTGATATTCGTTTTTTGAGCGCTCAATTTTTATCGGCTGATTGTCTTTTTTTATTGAATTAAAATACTTTTTTAAAGCAATTGTGTCTGTTGAAATGGCTTCGTCAATATTGTTGGAATCCAAAATTTGATCTTTACTATCGGTGATAAATATGGGAATGGTGTTGTTTTTACTGATAATTTTAAGCGGTAAATCTAAATCTGAATTTTCGTTTGCATTGGCAATGCTTGTTAATGCAGTAGCCCAAAATTCCATTTTTGAACGTTCTTCATTTTTAAATATTTGAAAAAAATTATAAGTGTTCCAAAGTATTAAAAGTACAATGAAAAAGGAAGCAATAATAATAAACCAACGGGTTAAATTTCGTCTTTCAGAAAACTGCATCAATTTTGTTTTGATGTAAAAATACTAAAAAGCATTTTAAAATTGATACTTGTTCATGTAAATGAACTTGTATTTGTTTGTTATCTTTGTAAAAAATAAAGTTTAGCTATGTTAAGCATTGATCCAAAAGAAATAGCACCAGCAAAATTACAAGGATACTTACAGAGTGCTGTGGCACCAAGGCCAATTGCATTTGCAAGTACATTAGATAACTATGGAAATCCAAATTTATCGCCTTTTAGTTTCTTTAATGTTTTTAGTTCAAATCCGCCCATTTTAATTTTTTCTCCAGCAAGACGGGTGCGAGATAATACAACAAAACATACACTAATTAATGCCGTTAATACTAAAGAAGTAGTAATTAATGTTGTGAATTATGAGATGGTGCAGCAAATGTCATTATCAAGCACAGAATATCCAGATGGTGTTAATGAATTTGAAAAAGCAGGATTTACAATGTTAGCATCTGATAAAGTAAGCCCTTTTCGCGTTGCCGAAAGTCCGGTGCAATTTGAATGTAAAATCAATGAAGTAATTGCTTTAGGTGACCAAGGCGGTGCTGGAAATTTAGTAATTTGCGAAGTAGTTAAAATTCACATTAATGAAGCTGTTTTAGATGCAACAGGAATGATTGACCAACATAAAATAGATTTGGTTGCCCGAATGGGTGCAAATTGGTATAGTCGATCTAATGTAGGTATGTTTGAAGTAGAAAAGCCTTTAACAACGTTGGGAATTGGAGTAGATATGATTCCTGATTTTATCAAAGAGAGTGGTTATTTTGACGGAAATGATTTTGGTAAATTAGGAAATATAGAAAATATACCAACCGAAGAAGAAATTGCTATATTTGTAAAAGAAAATTTTGAAGTTAAAGCCGTTTTAAGTGCTGATGACATGCATACAAAATTTCAAAAAGCAAAAGAATATGTAGACAACGGAAGAGCTATTGATGCTTGGAAATTGTTATTAGCCAAAAAATAAATTTAAGTATTATGGAAGTTTTAGGAAGAGTAAAATTAATTAATCCTGTTCAACAAGTAAGTGCTTCATTTAAAAAGAGAGAACTTGTTGTTACTACAGAAGAGCAATATCCTCAACATATTTTGATTGAGTTTGCACAAGACAAAACCGATTTGTTAAACAATTATAATGTTGGAGAACAAGTAAAAGTTTCAATCAATTTGAGAGGAAGAGAATGGGTTAATCCACAAGGAGAAACTAAATATTTCAACTCTATTCAAGGTTGGAGAATTGAGAAAGCACAAGCAGAAGCACCAAGCACACCACAAATGCCGCCTATGCCAGCTGCTGAAGCGTTTGAACCAGCAACCAACTTTAAAGAAGAAGAACACGACGATTTACCTTTTTAACAAAGAGTAAAGAGAATAGAGCATAGAAAAAAGAGTCATTCAAAATTTGCATTTTGAATGGCTTTTTAATTTTTCGTTAATTAGGTCTATTTTCTTTTTTCTCTACTCTATTTTCTCAAAAGATGTATTTTCTAACCAAAGAACTATATTTCCCGCCAGTAGAAACCGCTTCACCCGAAGGTATTGTTGCTTTTGGAGGCGATTTGTCTGCAGAGAGATTGCTATTGGCCTATAATTCAGGAATTTTTCCATGGTTTGAGGACGATGAGCCTATTTTGTGGTGGAGTCCGCCAGAACGGATGGTGTTATTTTTTGAAGATTTAAAGATTTCAAAAAGCATGCGAAATATCATTTATCAAAAAAAGTTCAAAGTAACTTTTAATACCGCTTTTAGAGAAGTAATTCTTAATTGTAAAAAAATTTCCAGAAAAGATCAAATGGGTACTTGGATTACCGATAATATGGTAGAAGCCTATTGCAAATTACACGAATTAGGTATTGCCAAAAGTGTTGAGGTATGGGAAAATGATGAATTAGTTGGCGGTTTGTATGGTGTAGATTTAGGCCATGTTTTTTGTGGCGAAAGTATGTTTTCAAAAGTATCTAATGCTAGTAAAATGGCTTTTATTGCCTTAGCAAAACAATTGGAAATGGCAAATTATCGTTTATTAGATTGCCAAGTGTATAACGATCATTTAGCCAGTTTAGGTTGCGTAGAAATTGACCGAGAAGATTTTTTGAGCGTATTACAACGCTAAAATTTCGGTAATGTTCTTACATATAATTCTTCTACTTTTTTTCTAGCCCAATCGGTTTTTCTTAGAAACTTTAAACTAGAATTTATAGACGGATTATCTTTAAAACAATTGATGTTAATCAATTCGGACAAAGTATCAAAGCCATAAAAATTCACTAATTGTTCTACAATTTCCTTTAAAGGTTTTCCATGAAGTGGGTCGTTGCTCATAATTTATTTTCTTGTTAAGCAATCCATGACATGATCATTTACCATTCCTGTGGCTTGCATGTGTGCATAAACTACGGTTGAACCTACAAATTTAAACCCGCGTTTTTTTAAATCTTTACTCAATTTATCAGAAATTTCAGTGGTTGCTTTCACTTCACCCAAATTTTTCGGTTGGTTATCTATAGGTTTTCCATTTACAAATCCCCAAATGTATTTTGAAAAAGTTCCAAATTCTTCCTGTACTTTTAAAAAGGCTTGTGCATTGGTAACCGTAGCTTTGATTTTTAATTTATTTCGGATAATTCCTGAATCTTCTGCTAATTCAGCCATTTTTTCTTCGGAATAATGGGCAATTGTATTCCAATCGAAATTATCAAATGCTTTTCTGAAATTTTCTCTTTTTGCCAAAACGGTATACCAACTCAAGCCTGCCTGAAAGGTTTCTAAAATTAAAAATTCAAAAATAGTTTTATCGTCATAAACAGGTTTTCCCCATTCGTTATCGTGGTAATTTCGATACAAATCGTCTTTTTCGCACCAAGCGCATCGGTATTTAGTTTCCATGTTTTTCTGTTCCTAAATAGTTGTCAATTAAATAATGTCCGAGATAAATTAAAGGGGTTAATCCTATGGCAATCAATAATTTTACCGAATATCCTGTAAACACTGAAGCAACAAACGTTTCCCCATTTATTTTTCCGGGTAACCAAAAAGCAATTCCTAATACAATGAAGCTGTCAAATAATTGTGATATAACGGTTGAACCCGTACTTCTTAACCACAACATTTTTTTTCCGGTTCTATTTTTAAGAAAGTGAAAAAGCGTAACATCAATTAATTGCGAAACGAGAAAGGCCGTAATACTTCCAACGATAATCCACATACTTTGACCAAAAACAGCTCCAAATTGATCATCCGTGATTAATCCATCGCCTTTTACTGCTGGAATGTTGAGTCCAATTAACAATAAAATAAAAGTATATGCAATCAATGCAGCGGTTATTAAGGATAATTTTTTAACGCCTTTTTCGCCAAAATATTCATTGATTAAATCGGTAGTAATAAATACAATTGGCCAAGGTAAAATACCTAAACTCATTACGTTATTACCAATGTAAATGAGTTTTCCACCAATTAATTCGGCCACTAATGCATTGGTAATAAAAATACCAGCTAGCACTATATAAATTATATCTTTTTTTCTGTGGAACATTCCTATCGTTTTATCAAAAGTACTCGATTTAAAACATAAAAAAAAACTTCAACCCGAAGATTGAAGTTTTTATATGCTTGTAATCGAATGATTATCCTAAAGCAACTCTTTTGAAACCAGTAACTGTTAAGTTAGCTTCAACCGATTTGATGTAAGCAGCAACACTCATAGAACCATCTTTGATGTAATCTTGGTTTACTAAAGTATTGTCTTTGTAAAAACGTTGGATTTTACCTTTAGAAATGTTATCTAACATAGCTTCTGGCTTACCTTCTGCTCTTAATTGCTCTTTAGCGATTTCGATTTCTTTTTCAATGATTGCAGCATCAACACCAGCTTCGTTTAAAGCAATTGGGTTCATAGCAGCAGCTTGCATTGCAACGTTTTTAGCCGCTTCATCAGCACCAGCAACGTTTGCAGATAAAGCTACAAGAGTAGCAATTTTACCCGCGTGAATGTAAGATCCAATGAATGCACCTTCTAATCTTTCAAAAGCACCAATTTCAATTTTTTCACCGATAACTCCAGTTTGCTCAATTAATTTTTCAGCAACTGTAATTCCGTTAAAATCAGAGGCTAATAATTTATCTTTAGTAGCAAAATGTAAAGCTTGGTTAGCTAAATCAGTTGCTAATTTTACGAAAGCTTCGTTTTTACCTACGAAATCAGTTTCACAGTTTAAGGTAATTGCAACAGCAGCCGTTTTGTCTGCGTTAACAACAGCAACAGCAGCACCTTCAGTAGATTCTCTATCTGAACGATTAGCAGCTACTTTTTGACCTTTTTTTCTTAAGTTTTCAATTGCTAAATCGAAATCTCCATCTGCTTCCACTAATGCTTTTTTGCAATCCATCATTCCAGCACCAGTGATAGTTCTTAATTTATTTACGTCTGCAGCAGTAATATTTGCCATTTTGTATTTTTTTTAAATTGTTTGTAAAAGTAAAAATCCCAATTACTAAATCCCAAATTCCAATTTTACTAAATTGCTAACTAAACGTTAGAACAAGTTTGGAATTTGGAATTTAATTCTTGGAATTTAAATTATTTATGCTTCAGTTTCAGTTGCACTTGTTTCAGTTGCACTTGCTTCAGCTTCAGTTGTAACTGCTTCAACTTCGGATGCTACTGCCTCTTTAGTTGGTAATTCATCTTTTTCATCTTTTCTATCAGAAAGACCTTCTACTAATGCAGCAGAAACTAAAGATAAAATTTTATCGATTGATTTAGAAGCATCATCATTTGCAGGGATAACGAAATCAATTGGACGTGGGTCCGAATTCGTATCAACCATTGCGAACACTGGAATGTTTAATTTTTGAGCTTCTTTAATCGCGATATGCTCAGCTTTAACGTCTACTACAAAAAGAGCTGCTGGAAGTCTAGACATATCAGCAATAGAACCTAAGTTTTTCTCTAATTTTGCACGTAAACGATCTACTTGCAATCTTTCTTTTTTAGATAAAGTTAAGAAAGTACCGTCTTTTTTCATTCTATCGATAGAAGCCATTTTTTTAACCGCTTTACGAATAGTAACGAAGTTTGTTAACATACCACCTGGCCATCTTTCTGTGATGTAAGGCATGTTACAAGCTGCTGCTTTTTCAGCAACGATATCTTTCGCTTGTTTCTTGGTAGCAACGAATAATACTTTTCTACCAGATGCAGCAATTTTTTTCAAAGCTTCATTAGCTTCTTCAATTTTAGCTGCAGTTTTATATAGGTTAATGATATGAATACCATTACGTTCCATATAAATGTAAGGAGCCATGTTTGGATCCCATTTACGAGTCATGTGTCCGAAATGTACACCTGCTTCTAATAACTCT
>JAGOAL010000016.1 GCA_017983975.1 Flavobacterium sp. | reverse complement strand
ACTTACTTAGTCTTTCAAATTTGGAAAATAAAGATTATTTTCTAAATAATAAAAATGGTATTACAATTGACCATAGTGAGTCAAAACCATATAATATTCCAGTAGATTGTGTTGACATTAAAGGCGAATTGATTATTGATAAATTCAAAAAATGGGATATGTATAATTCTTTTTTTGGAAATTCTGAAATTTTAAATATTGAGAATTTTATTGTTGATCAAGAAGTCGAAAAAATGTCGAAATCAAAATACAATGTAGTTTCACCAGATGATATTTGTGATGAATATGGTGCCGATACCTTACGTTTGTACGAGATGTTTTTAGGGCCTTTAGAGCAATCTAAACCTTGGAATACAGCTGGAATTACAGGTGTTTCTGGTTTCTTGAAAAAATTATGGCGTTTGTATTTTGATGATAACGGTTCGGTTATAGTAAACGATGAGCCAACATCAGAAATGTATAAATCGTTACATAAAACCATCAAAAAAGTAACCGAAGACATTGAGAATTTCTCATTTAACACATCGGTTTCTCAATTTATGATTTGCGTAAACGAATTGCAACAATTAAAATGCAATCACAGAGCTATTTTAGAACCTTTAGCTATTTTAGTTTCGCCATATGCACCACATATTGCAGAAGAATTATGGAGTGGTTTAGGTCATGAAGGTTCGATCGCAACAGTTACTTTTCCAAAATTTGAAGAAAAGTATTTAGTAGAATCTGAAAAAGAATATCCGGTTTCATTTAATGGGAAAATGCGTTTTACGATTAAGTTACCTTTGGATTTAACAGCGGCTCAAATTGAAGAAATCGTAATGGCAGACGAACGCACACAAGCACAATTACAAGGCAGAACGCCAAATAAAGTGATTATCGTTCCTGGTAAGATTATTAATTTGGTGGGATAACATAGAATGTGTCAATAAGCCAATGTGCCAATATTAAAAACTCAAACATAAAAGTTTGAGTTTTTTTGTAACATTTTTCATTTTTTACGTATAATAGATAAATTAAAATCTAATTAAAATGGAAAAAAGAAGTGTCGGTAAAATAGTTGTAGGGGTTGTTTTAATGGTGTTCTTATTCATTGCAGCCTTAATGTTTGGTTTGCCTAGATACAATGTTTGGCAGCAAGAAATGGCAGGAAAAGCTGAAATGGCAAAAGCAGAACAAAACCGAAGAATTTTAGTAGAAGAAGCTAAAGCAAAGCTTGAAGCTGAAAAATTAAATGCTCAAGCCGAAATTGAACGCGCTAGAGGAATGGCAGAAGCAATGAAAGTCGAAAATGGGACTTTAAACGAAACATATAACCAATATTTGTTCATTAGAACCTTAGAAAAATTAGCCGACAAAGGCGATTTGCCACAAATTATTTATGTACCAACAAATGGTATGGTTCCTGTGATGGATGTTTCCAAAAAATCACCAGTAAAACAAATGCAACGCGCAGAATAACATGAAAAATCACGAAGTTCACATCTTGAAAAAAAGTACGGGTTTTGGAAGTACTAAAGATGAGTTAGCAAAACAAGTTGAGTTATTTCTAAATAAAAAATCGGCAGCAGGTTATGAAGTCATTAATGTGTCGTTTACTTATTTTGAAGCTCAAGAATTGATTGCATTTGTTACCATTTGTAAATAAATGTCAAAGTGTCATTTTTTAAATTTGGCGTGTAATTTGATATATTTTTAGTAATTTTAAATTAAATTTTAAAAACTATGTTAGGATATTATATAATGATTGGCGCGATTGCGCTAGCGAGTTGGTTAGTAAGTAACCGATTGAAAAGTAAATTTGCACATTATTCAAAAGTAACCTTACGCAATGGCATGAGTGGTGCTGAAATTGCAGAAAAAATGCTGGCCGATCACGGTATTAGAGGCGTTCAAGTTATTTCTACGCCGGGGCAATTAACAGATCACTACAATCCAGTAGATAAAACAGTTAACTTGTCTGAAGCGGTTTATAATCAACGAAATGCGGCTGCGGCTGCTGTTGCTGCGCATGAATGTGGACACGCCGTGCAACATGCGCAAGCTTATGAATGGCTAACCATGCGTTCTAAAATGGTGCCAATGGTTAATGTGTCGTCAAGCATGTCGCAATGGTTAATTATGGGCGGATTAATTTTAGGATTTGCATCAAAAACTGGAATTGGTTTTTATGTAGCGGTGGCTGGTTTGGTTTTAATGGCTATTGCAACAACTTTTAGTTTTATTACACTTCCTGTAGAATATGATGCGAGTAATAGAGCATTGGCTTGGTTAAAAAATAAAAATATGTTAAGCCAAGAAGAATATGCAGGTGCTGAAGATTCTTTAAAATGGGCCGCAAGAACCTATGTAGTTGCTGCATTAGGTGCATTGGCCTCATTGTTATACTGGGCCGTTAGAATTTTAGGGTCAAGAGATTAATTCTTAAAAAATCTAAAATAGTAAATCCAAATTTCGAAACAATTTCGGAATTTGGATTTTTTTATTTAATTATAATAATCGTATCCAAAATAAGGCACATCAAATTCTTTAAAAACTACGCCATACTGTTCTAATTCATCTAAAATAGGAAGATAAACTTCTTTTGCTGTTGGTAATTGTACGCCCGAAGTTTTGATTTCGCCATTTAATATTTTCAATGTGGCAATAGCGACTGGTAATCCTACAGTTTTTGCCATAGCGGTATAAATTTGGTCGTCGCCCAAACAAACCATTGTAGCATCTATTTGTTTTTGCTCACCATTAATTTCATAACCAATTTTATGATACATCACAATCATGTCTTTATCTTCTGGTTGTAACGTCCATTTATAAGACAGTATTTTTTCTAACATTTGAGCCGGAGTGGCATTTTTTAAACCAGGAACTACCGATTTACTAAATAAATCTAACTCCATAAGTTTGTCCCAAATTACATCGTCTTGATCAATTTTTAATTGATGTCTGAATTTAATTTCTATAGAATCTGTTGGATGATAAGGTAAAAATAAATTCACAAAATCGCGATTACTCATATGTTCAGAATCATCAATAATATAGGTATCATCTGTCATGCCTAATTGCACAAAAACATCCCAAGCTTTTGAAAAACCGACTCTTCTTATGGTTCCACGATAACAGGTTTCTGCATTTTGTAAACCATAAATGTCTCTATATTTTAAAGAATCTCTGTTTGCGTATGCTTCAAATCGTCCAAAACCTTCCACTTCTAAAAATTCGGTTCTTCTAAATAATTTATGATAAGGAATATATTTATAAGTGCCTTCTTGAATGAATTTTGCCGCTCCACCTTGACCCGCTAAAACGACATTTCTAGGATTCCAGGTAAATTTATAATTCCACAAATTGGTATCACTTTCAGGGGCTACTAATCCGCCACAAAAAGATTCGAAAAGAATAATTTTTCCACCTTTACTTTTAATTTCGTCCATAATTTTCATGGCACTCATGTGATCAATACCTGGGTCAAGCCCAATTTCATTCATGAAAATTAATTTGTTTGCTTTTGCGGTTTCGTCTAATTCTTGCATGGCCGGACTAATATAGGAAGCCGTAACCATGTGTTTTTTATAAGTGACGCAATCTTTCGCCACTTCTATATGAAGATGAGCGGGTAACATTGAAATTACAATGTTGGCTTTTTGAATTTCTGCTTTGCGTTGTTCATCGTTGAATACATCAAAGGCAATTGCTGTTGCATTTTTGTGATTTTTAGTTTTTTGTAGGGCTAATTCCTTTGATAAGTCACCAATAGTAATATGTAGCTGCTCTTTTTCAGAATGATCTAATAAGTATTTTATAAGCGACGAAGCAGATCTGCCTGCTCCAATGACTAATATATGTCTCATCGGGTATTAATTAAAAAAATATAACACGAAGATAGCAAAATGTTATATTTATAAAAGTTTTTTTATGATTTATATCGTGGTATTAGCCTAAAACTTTTAGTACCTTTGGTTTAAAATTTGAAGTAATGGACAAAAAAATTCTTTTAACAGCTGCTATGTTAGGTATTACAGCTATAATTTTAGGGGCATTTGGCGCTCATGCATTAAAAAAAGTATTAACTGAAACACAATTACAGTCTTTTGAAATTGGGGTTAGATACCAAATGTATCATGCTTTTTTCCTATTATTCATAGGGATATTCACTTTTTTAAATGAAAAAGAACGCTTGGTTATTTTCTGGTTAACCCTTACAGGTGTTTTGTTTTTTTCAGGATCTATCTATCTTTTAGCAACAAACGGCATTACAAATCTAAAAACAAAGTGGTTAGGACCTATAACACCAATAGGTGGTGTTTTGTTGATTTCGGCTTGGGGCTATTTATTTTACTCAATTTTATGTAAAAAATCAACAATTTAAATGCTATCTTAATTTAAATTTATAATTTTGCACTTTATTTAAAACACAACATAACAAACATTTTATGGATACGAATGCCCTAATTACGAAATCGATTGCGTTGGAAAAATATGGAATCAATAATGTAACTGAAATAATCTACAATCCATCGTACGATTTTTTATATAATGAAGAGCTAAATGATTCTTTAGCAGGTTATGAAAGAGGGCAATTGTCTGAGCTAGGTGCTGTAAATGTTATGACAGGAGAATTTACTGGCCGATCTCCAAAGGATAAATATATTGTAAAAGATGCTGTAACTGAAAACACGGTTTGGTGGAATTCTGACAAAGCAGCAAACGACAATAAACCAATTTCTCAAACCACTTGGAATGCGTTAAAAGAAAATACAGTTCAACAACTTTCTGGAAAAAAATTATATGTAGTGGATGCCTTTTGTGGCGCAAATGAAGATACTCGTTTAAAAGTTCGTTTTATTATGGAAGTGGCTTGGCAAGCACATTTTGTAAAAAACATGTTCATTCGTCCTACGGATGCTGAATTAGAACATTTTGGCGAACCAGATTTTGTGGTAATGAATGGCTCTAAAACAAGCTTTAAGGACTATGCTGCTCACGGATTAAATTCGGAAGTATACGTTGCCTTTAATTTAACCGAAAAAATCCAATTGATTGGAGGAACTTGGTACGGTGGAGAAATGAAAAAAGGCTTGTTTTCCATGATGAACTATTATTTACCGCTTAAAGGCATGGCTTCTATGCACTGTTCTGCTAATAAAGGTGCAGATGGAGATGTAGCAGTGTTTTTCGGATTATCTGGAACCGGAAAAACAACCTTATCTACAGATCCAAAACGCGAGTTAATTGGTGATGATGAACACGGATGGGACGATTCAGGGGTATTTAATTTTGAAGGTGGCTGCTATGCTAAAACCATTGATTTGAGTGCTGAAAATGAGCCAGATATCTTCGGAGCTATTAAGAAAGACGCCCTTTTAGAAAATGTAACGTTAGACGCCTCAGGAAAAATTGATTTTAAAGACGGTTCGGTTACGCAAAATACACGTGTTTCTTATCCTATTTACCATATTGATAATATTGTTCGCCCGGTTTCAAAGGCAGGACATGCTACCAAAGTTATTTTCTTAACAGCAGATGCATTCGGAGTAATGCCTCCGGTTTCTAAATTAACACCCGAGCAAACAAAATATTACTTCTTATCTGGGTTTACCGCAAAATTAGCGGGTACAGAAAGAGGAGTAACCCAACCAGAACCAACTTTTTCGGCTTGTTTTGGAAAAGCATTTTTATCCTTACATCCTACGAAATATGGTGAGGAATTGGTTAAAAAAATGGAACAACACAATGCTACTGCCTACATGGTCAATACGGGCTGGAATGGAACAGGGAAACGTATTTCTATAAAAGACACGCGTGCCATTATTGATGCTATTTTAGATGGGTCAATCGAAAACGCAGCAACAAAAATAATTCCAGTATTTAACTTTGAAGTACCAACAGCTTTACATGATGTAAATCCAGCAATATTAGATCCAAGAGATACCTATGCTGAGGCAACGGAGTGGGAAACCAAAGCCGAAGACTTGGCGTCAAGATTTATTAAGAATTTTGTACAGTATACCGATAATGAAGAAGGTAAAAACCTAGTTGCCGCAGGTCCGCAATTAGGATAATCGAAATAGTAATTCACAAAAAAGTCCCGAAATTTTCGGGACTTTTTGTTTATCTATAACAGTGGTTATTTTCCTTTGTTTACTTCGGCTACATACTTTTCAAGTGCACCTGTCATTGAAGGTGTTCCTGGACTTGGCGCCATAATGTCTATACGTAATCCGTGTTCTAATGCTTCTTTTTGAGTAGTACTCCCAAAAACAGCGATTCGAGTGTTGTTTTGCTTAAAATCTGGAAAATTCATAAACAACGATTTAATTCCTGTTGGACTAAAAAACGCTAAAATATCATAATAGACATCTTTTAAGTCCGATAAATCACTCATTACTGTTTTATAGAAAGTTCCTTTAGTCCAATCAACTTTCAAGGCATCAAGTGTTGGCGGAACATCCGCATTCAATTGATCAGAAGAAGGCAATAAGAATTTTTCGTCTTTGTATTTTTTTATCAGTGGAGATAAATCGGCGAAATCTTTTTGACCCACATAAATCTTTCTTTTTCTGTACACCACATAACGTTGTAAATAAAAAGCAACGGCTTCTGACTGACAAAAATATTTTAAATCTTCTGGAACTTTATAGCGCATTTCTTCGGCCACTCTAAAAAAGTGGTCAACCGAATTTCTGCTCGTTAAAATAATAGCAGTAAAGTTATTTAAATCGATTTTCTGAGCTCTTACTTCTTTAGCAGAAACACCTTCTACATGTATGAAGGGTCTAAAGTCAACTTTTACTTTTAGTTTATTCTGCAGCTCAAAATAAGGAGAATTTTCTACTTTAGGCTCTGGTTGTGAAACTAAAATTGTTTTCACTTTCAAATTTGACATAATTTCTCTCTAATTTTTTGTAAACCAATTATAAATGAAATAGTAAGGAGCTATTTCAAGCGTGCAAAGATACAAAATAAAATAAAATATTTTACGTATTAATAAATTTTGATATAATTTCAGTGCAACAATATATGTGATCATATTTACCGCAAAAAGGATGCTGATTAATACCCAAAAAAAGGCACTGGAATGAATGGGATTATAAAAAAGAATAATATTAATAGGTAAAAGAACCAAACTTAAATAAGTTCTATAATTTACTTTTAGCAAATTAAAATGTTCATTAAATTCTTCAATTTTAAATGCTGTAGCAATAATTTTTTCAATTAAATACTTAGAAAGCACAAAAACACTCAATAGTGTAAAGATTTGAATATATAAAATTAGGGTGTTTGTTTCAAGAGCTGAAAATTGCCGAATAACAAGCAAAATAAAAAAAGAAAAAGAAATCAGTTGTAAAACAAACATGGAAACCGTAAATCCATCTAGTAAGTTACCGCTATCACGGTAGATTTTATTGTATTTTGATGAGTAAGCCAATCGAATAAACTCTGAAAAACGAACCCATGAAATAGATTTGTTCACGGTAACAATACCAAGACATACTACAAATAAAAGGGTAGCCCAATCCTTGCTTTCAAAAATTCGTTCGTGTAATTCAATTGCTAACATAATGTTGCAAAATTACAAAAAATAGTATCAAAATGATTATTATAAAATTATTAAGAAATTTACGCCGAAAATAGCTTATTTTTGCACCAAAATAGTATACTTGAAATGGCCAAAGGTATTGTCATCATTCCTACTTATAATGAAATTGAAAACATTGAAGCAATAATAAAGGCGGTTTTTGCATTGCCTACTGCTTTTCATGTGTTAATTGTAGATGATAATTCGCCAGATGGAACCGCGCATAAGGTGAGTGCCATGCAGGCAGAATTTAGTGACCAATTATTTTTAGAAGTGCGCACAAAAAAAGCAGGTTTAGGAACGGCTTATGTGCACGGTTTTAAATGGGCACTTTCTAAAGGGTATGACTATATTTTTGAAATGGATGCCGATTTTTCACACAATCCAAACGATTTAGAAAAGCTATTATTTGCTTGTGAAAACGGAGCCGATGTAGCCATTGGTTCTCGATATTCTAACGGAGTGAATGTGGTAAATTGGCCTTTGAGTAGAGTATTACTTTCTTATTTTGCATCGGTTTATGTGCGAATGATAACGGGAATGAAAATTGCAGATGCTACGGCAGGATTCAAATGTTATAAACGAATAGTTTTAGAAAAAATAAATCTCGACCGAATTAAATTTGTCGGATATGCTTTTCAGATAGAAATGAAATATAGAGCTTTCATCAATCAATTTATAATTGAAGAGGTTCCAATTATTTTTACCGATAGAACTAAAGGACAATCAAAAATGAGTAGCGGAATTATTCGCGAAGCAGTAATAGGAGTGATAATGTTGAGGATAAGAAAAATATTTAATAGATTATAATGAGTACATATTTAATTAGAAATGCCAAAATTGTAAATGAAGGTGTCGTTTTTGAAGGGGATATATTAATTGAAAATGAATTGATTACAGAAATTGCCGAAAAAATTAGCCCTAAATCTTCACGATGTGTAATTATTGATGCCGAAGGAAGTTATGTTATTCCGGGTGCTATTGATGATCAAGTGCATTTTAGAGAACCTGGTCTAACTCATAAAGGCACTATTGAAACCGAAAGTAGAGCCGCTGTAGCCGGTGGAATTACCTCATTTATTGAGCAACCCAATACAGTTCCAAATGCGGTTACACAAGAATTATTAGAAGAAAAATATCAAATTGCAGCCCAAACTTCCTATGCTAATTATTCTTTTATGATGGGCGGAACAAACGATAATTTAGAAGAAATTTTAAAAACAAATCCACGAAATGTTGCTGGAATTAAATTGTTTTTAGGATCTTCAACGGGTAATATGTTGGTCGATAATCCAGAAGTGCTTGAAAAAATATTTTCTTCTACAAAAATGCTTATTGCGGTTCATTGCGAAGATGAGGCAACGATAAAAGCGAATACAGAAAAATATAAAGCTGAGTTTGGTGATGCCATTCCTGTAAATCAGCATCATTTAATAAGAAGTGCCGAAGCCTGTTATATTTCGTCTTCAAAAGCCATTGCATTAGCTAAGAAAACAGGAGCTCGTTTGCATGTTTTTCATTTATCTACCGCAAAAGAAATGGAATTGTTTACCAATAAAATTCCGTTAGAAAAAAAGCAAATTACGGCCGAAGTTTGTATTCACCACTTATGGTTTACCGATGCCGATTATGAAACAAAAGGTTCGCTTATTAAATGGAATCCTGCCGTAAAAACACAAGAAGATAAAGACACGCTTTGGAAAGCACTTTTAGATGACAGAATTGATGTCATTGCAACCGATCATGCGCCACACACATTAGAAGAAAAATCAAATCCGTATACTACTTGTCCTTCGGGCGGTCCTTTAGTACAACATGCTTTAGTGGCATTATTTGAAGCGCATCATCAAGGAAAAATTTCGGTAGAAAAGATTGTGGAAAAATTTTGTCATAATCCAGCGAAATTGTTTAAAATTGAAAAACGCGGATTTATAAAAGAAGGTTATTATGCAGATATTGCCATTGTAAATGCTTATTTACCTTGGAATGTAAAAAAAGAAAATATATTAGCAAAATGTGGTTGGTCTCCATTTGAAGGTTATAATTTCAAATCACGCGTAACGCATACCTTCGTTAACGGAAAATTAGTCTATGCTAATGGAAAAGTGAAAGAAGAAAAAGTAGGTCAACGTTTATTATTTGATAGAACAGTGTAAATGAAAAAAGTAGGTTTAGTTTTTTGTATGATTGCTATTTTAGCGTGTACTAATAATCCGGTGCCTAAACCCGATAGATTATTAGACGATGAGGTAATGACGGATATTTTATACGATCTTGCAATTTTACAAGCAATCGATGGTTCTTTGCCTAACAAATTGAAAGAAAACAACCTTGAAGGTAAAAAATACATCTACAAAAAATACAAGATTGATAGTATTACCTATTATCAAAATCAACGCTATTATGCCGCCGATATAAAAAAATATAAAGAAATCTATCAAGAAGTGCTAGATCGATTAGATGAAGCGAATAAAAAAAACGATACAGTTTTACCACCTGGTAAACAACGACTTAAATAACTTCTTTTAAAAAAGTTTCTTTCTTTTGTAAGGTAATTTTTAATACACTTTCAATTTTTTCGGTCGAAAAATAATCGTTTGCATGTGATGATGCAGCGGTAGCTTTGGTTAATTTTCGTTTACTATTGGTTATAGTTGACCACAACCAATCGATACGCCAAGCAATGGCGGTAAATGTTTTTGAGGCATTTATAGACGGACTTTTTGTTTCTAAAAGAGTAGCAATATAATCAAACAGAATCTTGTAACTGCAATTTTCGCCCACAACAATAAAGCGTTCGCCAGAAATAGCGCTTTTCATCAGTGTCGTCATTGAAGTTACCACATCTTTAACTCCCACAATTCCTATAGTTCCATTCGTATAAAAAGGAATGCCCTTTTTGACCCATTGAATAAATAAATCACTTCCAAGGTTTGAAAAACCATAACCAAATATCACCCCAGGATTAACAATAACCACATCAAGTCCTTCCTGATAGCCTCGCCACACTTCCATTTCGGCACCATATTTAGATAAGGCATAATCGCTATGTTGTTTTTCAAAATTCCATTCGGTTTCTTCGGTAATTAATGTTTCATGAGCTTTCGTGTCGCCAAGTGCTGCAATGGAACTCACATGACATAATTTTTTCACCTTAAAATCAATGCAACAATTGACAACATTAGCGGTTCCTTCAATATTGACTTTTCGAATAAGAGTTTCTTCTTTAGGTTCAAAAGAAACTACGGCTGCACAATGGTACACATGAGTTATTTGTTCAAAAGCCTTTTCGAGCGATGGAATATCGGTAATATCCCCTTTTACCCAATTGATTTTTTCAAATAAAGTAATTTGATTTTTATGTTCAAATACTTTTTTAACCTTTTCAATTTGCTTTTCAGAACGAAACATAGCTTTTACTTCCTCATTTTCTTGAAGAAGTTGAACTAGTAAGTGTGAACCCAGTAAACCTGTTGCGCCTGTAACTAAAATCATGATGTAAAGATACTAATTTTTTGAAGGAAGCTGGAAGCTCGATATTGGAAGAATTGTTTTTGAATTTTGAATAAAACTTTTAAACTTTAAGACTAAAAACTATCTTTGCTTAAATTATTATTGAATCATGAAGAATTTTATAGAAGAAGTGACTTGGAGAGGAATGCTCCACGATGTTATGCCAGGCACAGAAGAACATTTGATGGAGCAAATGCGTGTGGCGTATGTGGGAATTGATCCAACAGCTGATTCATTGCATATAGGACATTTAGTTGGCGTAATGTTGTTAAAACATTTTCAGTTGAGTGGCCACAAACCACTTGCGCTAGTGGGTGGAGCAACCGGAATGATTGGCGATCCATCAGGAAAGTCAAATGAGCGAAATTTATTGGATGAAGCTACGTTGCGACATAATCAAGAGGCTATTAAAGGACAACTGGCTCGTTTTTTAGATTTTACATCTGCTGAAGCTAATGCGGCTGAGTTGGTTAATAATTACGATTGGATGAAAGAGTTTTCATTCCTTGATTTCATTCGCGATGTTGGAAAACACATTACGGTTAACTACATGATGGCGAAAGATTCGGTTAAAAAGCGTTTAACAGGTGAAACTTCGGAAGGAATGTCGTTTACCGAATTTACATACCAATTAGTTCAAGGATATGACTTTTTACATTTGTACCGAGCTAAAAAATGTACCCTACAAATGGGCGGAAGTGACCAATGGGGAAACATCACTACTGGTACCGAATTAGTCCGAAGAATTGAAGGAGGAAAGGCCTATGCATTAACTTGTCCACTAATTACCAAAGCCGATGGAACAAAATTCGGAAAATCGGAAGGTGGAAATATTTGGTTGGATGCCGAACGAACTTCGCCTTATAAATTTTATCAATATTGGTTGAATACGTCAGATGTTGATGCCGAAAAATACATCAAGATTTTCACATTCTTAGACAAAGAAACTATAGAAAAACTTATTGCCGAACACAGCGAAGCACCTCATTTAAGAGTGTTACAAAAGCGATTAGCTGAAGAAATTACCGTAATGGTGCATTCACAAGCCGATTTAGAAAATGCAATTGCAGCTTCAAATGCATTCTTTAGTCCGTCAATGGACGAATTGAAAAAGTTAGACGAAAAAACGTTTTTAGAAGTGTTTGATGGCGTGCCACAAGCAGAAATTTCAAAAGATGAGCTAAGCGGAGGTTTGGATATGATTGCCGCACTTTCTGCAAAAACCAACTTTTTGGCTTCAAATAGTGATGCACGAAGAGAATTAAAACAGAATGCTATTTCTTTGAATAAAGAGAAAGTGGCTGAAGATTATAAAATTACTTCGGTAGATTTAATCAACAATCAATTCTTGTTATTACAAAAAGGAAAGAAAAATTATTATGTGATTAAGGTTAAATAACCATCAGGTTACAACCACGAATATCAGAATGATCAAAACGTCCCAACACTTCAAAAGAATGGTTGGGATTTTTTTTGCCTAAATCTTGTGTAGCAATAAACGAACACGAATTAATGTTTGCCAAATCAATTACGTTAATTCCACCCGTTTTTCCTTCCGAAACATAAGTTAATGCATCTTCGGTATCGCGAATGAATACTTGCATCCAAGGAGGACATTCAAAAACTCCATCGCCTAAAGAATAGGCTTGTGAAAGTAATTCGGTCATCCCATATTCGGAATGAATTTTAGCTACTCCAAAACCATTGCATAAAATAGTATGTAATTCTTCGCGAATTAGTTCTTTTCGTTTTCCTTTCATGCCACCCGTTTCCATAATGATGAGGTTGCTTCCTAATTCCTGAAGCGGAAATGAAGTAGATTGCGCATATTCGATAAGGTCTAATAAAGCATAGGTTACTCCAATAAGAATTACGTTTTGTCCTTCTTTGTTTAGTTTTTCAATTTTTTGCAAAAGCGCACTATGATTATTCAAATAAAATCCAGAATCTGCATGATTACTGCTTTGAATTAAATCTTCTACCATGTAAATCAAAGAAGAACCTTCGCGCTCTAAATAAGAAGGGAGCAAGGCCAATACACAATAATCTTCAATGTTGCCATAAAAAGCAGAAAAGCCAAGTCGGTAACTCATTTCGTACCAATTGACATCAGTAACAAAATGTTTACTTCTTATAGGTTCGTTTGGAGTTCCCCCTTCGGGGGTTAGGGTGCTAGTGGTGCCACTACTCGTAAAAGTTTGTTGAACGGGTTCGTTCGAACTAATGACGGCGTGACTTTTAAAAAATTGAATGGGCAAAAACGGAATTTCAGATACCGATTTTACATTGGTTTTATCTTTCTTCAAGAAGTTGCAAAATTGTTGGTACACCAAATTATTATCGTACTGATGACGAAATACTTTTAAAGTAATTTTTTCAAATTCTTTTTTTGAACTAATTTGGAAGATATCTTCTTGTGAAACCATGGTGCAAAAATAGCAAGAAATGTTCTTTTGACCGCAGATTCATAACTATTGTTTTTTTGGTATTATAATTCAAGCATCAGATATATGTTTTATATGAAGTATTGTATTACTGATGCATTTAAAATCTGTATTTAAAATCTGGTTTTCTACTGGTATATTCTAAACAAAAAAGCACAAACTCATTAGAATTTGTGCTTTTGTATTTTAAAACAGTTTGAATTTATCTGTTCATGTGTTGCATTTCGTATGTGAAGGTGTCTAAATCTACATTCATATCTACTAATTTTAATGCCTTGTCAACTATATAATTTACATTTCCTGGTGTAAAACCAAGAGCTAAAGCAAAACGAGTCAATAAATGATGTTCTTTTTCTGCCATAACATGCTCGTCAGTATAAACCATTCGGGCTAAATCATACAATCGTTCTAAACGATGTGTATGCATTAAAGGTGGGTTAACAGGATATTTCAACGGATTTTCTAAAATTTCTTCATATTCTGCTTGAGAAATTTCAAGCTTAATGGCTAATTTATCTAAAAATTGTTTTTCCTCTGGAGATATTCCTCCATCCGATAAAGCGACTCTAACAATGGCTGAAAAATGTCCTTTGTTTCTGTTTCTAAAACCGCTATCGAATAAATCTGAAATTGACATGATGATTGTTTTTTATATAGTGCAAAATTACACAAAAAATCTTTTTTTTGAAACAATTTTATAAGCTTTTCCACAACATTTTATCAACTTAAAAAAATAAATTGTAAGTTTGAATGTTTCAATAAAAGTATATTTATGTCTGAGTTTTTATTGTATTTTAATATTGGTCTAAAACATGTATTAGATAGCGCTGCTTATGATCATGTTTTATTTTTAATGGCATTGGTTGTGCCTTTTACATTCAAAGATTGGAAAAAAGTATTAATTTTAGTTTCACTTTTCACCATAGGTCACACTGTTGCTTTGATACTTTCTGTTTTTGAAGTGGTACAAGTTAAAGCTACTATAGTTGAATTTTTAATTCCCATAACGATCCTAATTACAGCGGGGTATCATTTATTTACCGCAGGAAAATCAGCAAAAAAAGAACGCATTTCTTTTGTTGAAATCGTTACTTTATCCTTTGGAATTATTCACGGACTTGGATTTTCTAATTACTTTAAAACCATATTGCCCGGAAACGCTACCGATAAATTGTTGCCGTTGTTAGAATTTGCGTTAGGAATTGAAGGCGCTCAACTTATTGTAGTTTTTGTGGTATTACTATTGGCTTACATAGCACAAACTTTTTTTAGATTTTCAAAAAGAGATTGGGCCTTAGTATTGTCGGCATTCATAATTGGTGTAGTTTTGCCAATGTTAATCGAAAGTGAAATTTGGAACAACTAATGAAGAAAGAGAAAAAAGAGAAATACGATAAAGCTTATTTGCGAATTGCCAAAGAATGGGGTAATTTGTCCTATTGTCAGCGTAAAAAAGTAGGCGCAATAATCGTAAAAAATAAAATGATCATTTCAGATGGTTACAATGGAACACCATCGGGGTTTGAAAATTGTTGCGAAGACGACGATAATGTAACCAAATGGTATGTTTTACACGCCGAAGCGAATGCTATTTTAAAAGTAGCGCGTTCTACACAGTCCTGTGAAGATGCTACCTTATATATTACACTTTCTCCTTGTAAAGATTGTAGTAAATTAATTCACCAATCGGGGATAAAAAGAGTCGTGTATCATAACGAATACAAAGATACTTCGGGAGTTGATTTTTTAAGAAAAGCCGGCGTTGAGGTAGAACTGATTGAGGACTTGAGTTAAAAATGAAAATCAATAAAGTTTATATCCCATTATTCATTTCCATAATTCTTGCCCTTGGATTTGTATTAGGAAGCACTTTCAATGTTTCTTCTGATAAAGGCTTATTTGTTAGAAATACAAATACCACAAAACTTCACAAGTTAATTGATTTCATTGAAAGAGAATATGTAGATAGCCTCAATACCGATTCAATTGTTGATTTAACCGTTAGCGAAATCTTAGCCAAACTTGATCCGCACTCTGTGTATATTCCTAAAAGCGATTTAGAGGCTGTATCCCAAAGCATGCGAGGCGATTTTGTAGGGATTGGGGTAAATTTCTATATGTTTAATGACACTTTAGCCATCATAAAACCTATTGCAAATGGACCTTCTGAAAAAGCAGGTTTGAAGGCAGGTGATCGAATTCTTTTTGCAGATAAATCACAATTATTCAATAAAAAGTTAGAGACAAACACTTTATTTTCCATCTTAAAGGGCAAACAAAATTCTAAAGTGAAATTGACGGTTTATCGAAAATCTGAAAAAAGGAAATTTACCGTTACCCTTACTCGTGATGTAATTCCCATAAAAAGCGTTGATGTTGCAATTATGGTGTCTAAAACAGCAGGATATATCAAAATAAATCGTTTTGCAGAAACTACCTATGATGAATTTTTAAATGGGTTAGCCCAATTAAAGAAACAGGGTGCAAACGAAATTATAATTGATTTGAGAGATAACGGGGGAGGATATTTAGAATCGGCAGTAGCTATAGCAGACGAGTTTTTGAAAAAAGACGAACTCATTGTTAAGACCAAAAATAAAAAAGGAAATGAAGACTTCACTCGAGCTACCGAAAAAGGAATTTTTGAATCAGGAAAAGTAACGCTTCTAATTAATGAAGAAACAGCTTCGGCAAGTGAAATTTTAGCCGGCGCTATTCAAGATAATGATCGCGGAACTATTGTGGGAAGACGCTCTTTTGGTAAAGGATTAGTCCAACGAGAAATGCCGCTTGGTGATGGTTCGGCAGTACGATTGACCGTAGCGCGCTATTACACACCTTCAGGACGTTCAATTCAAAAACCTTATGAAGATAAAGGTGAAAACTATTTCAACGAATTTCAAAAGCGTTTTGAAACTGGGGAATTATATGAAAAAGATAAAATAAAAATTTCAGACAGTTTGAAATTTAAAACCAAAAAAGGTAGAATTGTGTATGGAGGTGGTGGCATCATTCCTGATGTATTCGTTCCTTTAGAAGGAAAACACGGCGAAGAAATGACTATGCTACTTTTGCAATCGGGATTGATGAATTATTTTGTTTTTGAACAATTGGACCAAAATCGAAAAGCATTCACAAATATGTCGATTTCAGAAATTAAAAAAGAGTTAGCGCAAAATCCAATCTATTTCAATGCTTTTAAAAATCGAATTAAAGAAAGCGGATTAGTTCTAAATTTGGAACAACAAAAAGAAAAAGTAATCCATTATATGCATGCCGAATTTGTGCAACAATTATTTACAGATCAAGCGTATTTTCAATTGTTGTTGAAAGAAGATAAAATGGTGAATAAGGTGTTGAATAAATAAAATTATTTTCCTAAAGCATCATGCACCATCGTATGATTTCCGTCATTCCACAACGTTAAAATATCGGTTGCAACGGCAGCGCCACTTCCGGCGGCTATACTCAATTGACTTCGGTGACCTGCTAAAACACCAGCAACATAGATTCCTTCGCACACTAAATGGTCGGCGTTTTTTAATTGGATTCTATTTTTTATCGCAGGAATTTTCTGATGCGGTTCAATGAAATGCTCCAAACCTTCAATCGTAAATGGATTACTGGCTCCAATAGCAATAACTACTATTTTAGCTTGTAGCGAAGATTTATTTGTAGTTACAGTAAAATTTTCAGCACTACCAGAAATTTCTAGCACTTTTTCACCATGAATTTGTTGAATATGCGGATAAGTATTGGTTAAATGTGCTAAACTTTCTTCTAACAATTCGCTTCCTAATTTTCCAGCCGAAATTCCGTAAGCATTATTAAAAATCGCATTTTGTAAAGAAGATGCTTTTTGATGGGCAATAAGTGCCAATTTCTTGTCTGTTGCAAAAGGCTTGTTTTGTGCCGAACCGAGAACCAGTGCGCACGAAACTCCAGAAACTCCTGCGCCAATAATTACAACATCTAACATTGTTATTCTTTGGTTTTTTCTACAATCATTTTTGAAAATCGCAATAAAACTAATAGTAGTATAGCGCAAATTCCTGAAACAATTCCAATAATTGCAATAGTGCTATTTCCTTCAAAAGGATGGTTATAATCAATTTGAAATAAGTTGAAACCAATTAATCCTAAAGCAATAGCAACGGCTATGTAAGTAAAAATTTTCATGTGTATAGTTTCTAAATAAATAATCCTTTAACGTTGGCGGCAAATAATTTTACGGCTATGGCAAGCAAAATTACGCCAAATATTTTACGAATTACGCCTAATCCGTTATTTCCTAACAAGCGTTCAATTTTCCCTGATGATTTTAATACAGCATATACTACTATCACATTGATAAGTATAGCAATAATGATATTGATGTTAGCATATACTGCACGCAAAGACAAAATGGTGGTCATTGTTCCTGCTCCCGCAATTAGAGGGAATGCAATAGGAACAATAGATGCCGTACTAGGATTGTCTTCTTTATATAGACGAATGCCTAAAATCATTTCTAAGGCTAGAAAAAACAGCACAAATGAACCGGCTACTGCAAACGAATTAGCATCAATACCAATAAGTTTTAAAATTTCATCTCCTACAAATAAAAAGGCAATCATGATAACTGCTGCCACAATCGTTGCTTTTTCCGATTGAATATGGCCCATTTTACTGCGTAAGTCTACAATAATTGGAATACTTCCCACAATATCAATTACCGCAAAAAGAATCATGCCTATTGTGAACACATCTTTCCAAATAATTCCTGTCTCCATTTCTGTAATTTTGTGCAAATATAAGGATATTGGCTAAAGAACTTTTTTAATTTAACGATACATTATCATATCAAGTTCAAGTTTAAACGCAAAGTCGCAAAGGTTTTCCGCAAAGAGCACAAAGAAAAACTGAGAATATATTCCGAAACAATTAAAATCAGTGACCATCAGTTTAATCCTGTTCATCCGCGTTCCAAATTTTCAAAGGCCAATTTTTTTCTAACTTCTGAATTCAAAATCGTATCTTTGCACTTTAATTACTACAATATGTTTCAGTTAAATAAAACCATCGTTTCCGAAGAAATCTTAGAAAAAGAATTTGTATGCAACTTGTCTGCTTGTCAAGGCGCTTGTTGTGTTGATGGCGATGCGGGAGCTCCTTTAGATGCCGAAGAAACCAAGATTTTAGCTGAAATTTTCGAAAAAGTAAAACCATTTCTTCGTCCAGAAGGAGTAAAAGCGATAGAAGAACAAGGAACACATGTAACTTCAGAATTTGGTGAATTAGAAACGCCATTAATTGACGGAAAAGATTGTGCTTATGTAATTTTCGACAGGAAAACGGCACTTTGCGGCATTGAACAGGCTTATAATGAAGGAATTGTAGATTGGAAAAAACCAGTTTCGTGTCATTTATATCCTATTCGAGTAAAAGAATATTCTGATTTTGCTGCTGTAAATTATCATAAATGGCACATTTGTTCAGATGCTTGTGCTTTAGGTGAAGAATTAGGTGTTCCAGTATATCAATTTGTAAAAGAAGCTTTGGTTAGAAAATTTGGTCAATCTTGGTATGACGAGTTAGAAAAAGTAGCTCAAGATTTGAAAAAATAATTCTTTTTTTCTTTGCTAATTATTTGGTCTAAATAGCTTATTTTATAGCCTCTCACAAGGTTTTAACGCTTGTTCAGTTCCTTTTTAATGTATTGATAATCAAACAATTATTACTTTTATATTAAATTACTGACAAAAATCAGCTTTGTTAAAAACTTAGCTCAATTGTGAATAAGTTTGCCTTTCTTTTTTCATTTCAAATGACAAACTTTGTAGTCTCCTTACAGATCAAATTTTTCACCATTTATTATTCATAAAATCAGATAGCTATGTCAGTAGTAGAACCTATTTTGCAAGAAAACAAAGACCGATTTGTAATTTTTCCTATCAAACACCAAGATATTTGGGAATGGTATAAGAAACAAGAAGCGTGTATTTGGACCGCTGAAGAAATCGACTTGCATACCGATTTGAATGATTGGAATAATAAATTAAGCGATGATGAAAAATATTTTATCAAGCATATTCTTGCTTTTTTTGCAGCTTCTGACGGAATTGTAAACGAAAATTTAGCCGAAAATTTCGTAAACGAAGTGCAATATCCTGAAGCAAAATTTTTCTACGGATTTCAAATCATGATGGAAAATATTCACAGCGAAACCTATTCGTTATTGATCGATACGTATGTGAAAGATGAAGTTGAAAAAAATAAATTATTTCATGCTATTGAAACATTTCCAGCTATTAAAGAGAAAGCTCAATGGGCGCTTAAATGGATTGAGTCTGATTCTTTTGCAGAACGATTAATCGCATTTGCAGCCGTAGAAGGAATTTTCTTCTCAGGTTCTTTTTGTTCGATTTACTGGTTGAAAAAACGCGGATTAATGCCTGGATTAACCTTTTCAAACGAATTAATTTCTCGTGACGAGGGAATGCATTGTGATTTTGCCGTGCATTTACATTCGCACCACATTGTAAATAAAGTGCCAAAAGAAAGAATCACCGAAATTATTGTAGATGCTTTAAATATAGAACGTCAATTCATTACCGAATCGCTTCCGGTAAGTTTAATTGGAATGAATGCAACGTTGATGACGCAATATTTAGAATTTGTAACCGATCGATTATTAGTAGAGTTAGGTTGCGAAAGAGTTTATAATTCATCAAACCCGTTTGATTTTATGGACATGATTTCGTTACAAGGAAAAACAAACTTCTTTGAAAAACGTGTAGCAGAATATCAAAAAGCAGGAGTAATGAATGCTGATTCAGAATCAAGTAAAATTAGCTTCGACGCTGATTTTTAAAAATAAACAAAACGCTATAAAATGTCGGGAGACTTGCGTTTTTGATCAATGATTAATTAACCGAAAGCAAGGAAGGGATTGCTTGTTTTCAAAATTTTAAAAGCTTATGTATGTAGTAAAAAGAGATGGCCATAAAGAGCCAGTGATGTTTGACAAAATCACGGACAGAATTAAAAAACTATGTTATGGATTAAATGACATGGTAGATGCGGTAAAAGTAGCCATGCGTGTAATCGAAGGATTATATGATGGGGTAACCACTTCTGAATTAGATAATTTAGCAGCAGAAACCGCAGCATCCATGACTGTTTCGCACCCTGATTATGCACAACTAGCTGCTAGAATTGCCATTTCAAATCTACACAAAAATACAAACAAATCATTCTCGGAAACGATGAGTGAAATGTATCATTATGTAAATCCCAGAACCAATCAAAAAGCGCCTTTAATTTCAGATGAAGTTCATCAAGTTATTCAAGAAAATGCTGCTTTTTTAGATTCTCATATCATATACACCCGAGATTTTAATTATGATTATTTCGGTTTTAAAACACTAGAACGTTCTTATTTATTAAGAATCAACGGAAAAATCGTTGAGCGACCACAACATATGTTAATGCGTGTAGCTGTTGGAATCCATTTAAATGACATGGAAGCCGCTATTGAAACATATGAATTAATGTCTAAAAAATTCTTTACACATGCTACGCCAACATTATTCAATGCAGGAACGCCAAAACCTCAAATGTCATCGTGTTTCTTGTTGACCATGAAAGATGATAGTATTGATGGAATTTATGACACGTTAAAACAAACGGCTAAAATTTCGCAATCAGCTGGAGGAATTGGTTTAGCGATTCACAATGTTCGTGCAACCGGTTCCTACATTCGTGGTACAAACGGAACTTCAAACGGAATTGTTCCAATGTTACGTGTTTATAATGACACGGCTCGATACGTAGATCAAGGCGGAGGAAAACGTAAAGGAAGTTTTGCAATTTATTTAGAAACTTGGCATGCCGATATTTTCGAATTCTTAGATTTGAAAAAGAATACCGGAAAAGAAGAAATGCGTGCTAGAGATTTATTCTTTGCGATGTGGACTTCAGATTTGTTCATGAAACGTGTAGAAGAAGATACTACTTGGACCTTAATGTGTCCAAACGAATGTCCTGGATTAGATGACGTTTATGGTGATGAGTTTGAAGCATTATATACATCGTATGAAGCTCAAGGAAAAGGAAGAAAAACCATCAAAGCACGTGAACTTTGGGAAAAAATATTAGAATCTCAAATTGAAACAGGAACGCCTTATATGTTGTATAAAGATGCGGCGAATAGAAAATCCAATCAAAAGAATTTGGGAACCATTCGTTCATCTAATTTGTGTACCGAAATTATGGAATACACTTCTGCAGATGAAATTGCGGTGTGTAACTTGGCGTCTATTTCTTTACCAATGTTTGTTGAAAATGGCGCTTTTAATCACGAATTATTATACAATGTTACTAAGAGAGTAACCCGTAATCTAAACAAGGTAATTGACAGAAATTATTACCCTGTTAAAGAAGCCGAAAACTCAAACATGCGTCACCGCCCTGTTGGATTAGGTGTGCAAGGTTTAGCCGATGCATTCATTATGTTACGTTTGCCGTTTACAAGTGATGAAGCAAAAAAATTGAACCAGGAAATTTTCGAAACGTTGTATTTTGCTGCGGTTACCGCTTCTATGGAAATGGCAAAAGAAGAAGGACCTTATTCAACTTTTGAAGGATCGCCAATTGCTAACGGAGAATTCCAACACAATTTATGGGGATTAAAAGATGAAGAACTTTCTGGACGTTGGGATTGGGCAAGTTTACGAAAAGAAGTAACGAAAAATGGGGTTAGAAACTCATTATTAGTTGCACCAATGCCTACCGCTTCTACTTCGCAAATTTTAGGAAATAATGAAGCTTTTGAACCGTATACTTCAAATATTTATACTAGAAGAGTACTTTCAGGAGAATTTATCGTTGTAAACAAACACCTACTAAACGATTTAGTAGAAAGAGGTTTGTGGAACGAAACATTGAAGCAAGAAATCATGCGTCACAATGGTTCGGTTCAAAATATTGAAAGAATTCCACAAGATTTAAAAGATTTATATAAAACCGTTTGGGAAATGTCAATGAAAGATATTATCGATATGAGTCGTCATAGAGGTTATTTTATTGATCAATCGCAATCTTTGAACTTGTTTATGCAGGATGCAAATTATGCTAAATTAACTTCAATGCATTTCTACGCTTGGAAATCGGGTTTAAAAACAGGAATGTACTATTTAAGAACAAAAGCTGCGGTTGATGCTATTAAGTTTACTTTAAATAATGATAAAGTAGCTGCTCCTATCGAAGTTCAAGAACAACATGTTGAAGATAAGAAAGTGGAAACTATTGCGGTTGTAGAAGAGCCTGCAGAAATGACTGCAGAAGAATACAGAGCCATGATTGAACTTGCAAAAAATGCCGGACCAGACGAATGTGAAATGTGTGGGTCTTAATTTTTAAAAAAATGAATAAAGTAAATAGAAAGCAGCCATCACTCGATGGCTGTTTTTGTTTAAATAATTACAATCCAATTCGTATATTTGAAAAAAATAAAAGTAGTATGTCAAAAGATAAAAAAGGAGTTTATACAGGAATTATAGAAAAAGATGCCGATGGAAATTATTTTTGTGGCGAATATTTATTGGATTATCAGTACACCGAAAAAAATTTCAAAGTAGGCGATGAGGTGAATATCAAATCGGTAATTGTAAATCCGAGTGATAAAAGCTATAATCAATATCCAAAAAAATCAAGACATTTTTTCTTAGCTAACGAAAAAGAATAAATTATGCAGCAAAAAAAATTTACAATTACAAACGATTTACTGGCAAGTCAAGGACAACGCTTAGGCAATTATTTTATTGATTTAATTTTTCAATATGCTTTAATTTTTGCTTTATCAATAATTGCTGGAATTATATTAGGACTTATAGGTATAGATGGTTTTTCAGAGTGGGCAGATTCAATAGATAGAATTGAAGAATATCTTTTTGGAGCAATTATAATGGTTTTATACTATTCAATAACCGAATCGTTATTTTCTAGAACTATCGGTAAATTAATTACAAAAACTATCGTTGTAGATATTAATGGTGAAAAACCAGCCAGTGGAATCATTATAAAAAGGTCTTTTTGTCGATTAATTCCTTTTAATCACTTTTCTTTTTTAGGAGGAAATACAAGAGGATGGCATGATTCTATTTCAAACACTTATGTTGTAAATGAAAAATTATTACAAATAAAGAAAGATCAGTTTTATGCTTTAGATGAAATTGGGAATTCAGATATTTAAAGTCTTCATTTATATTTATTCTTCAACACAATCAAAAATCTTATGATGCAATGGGAACAATTGTTGTCTTTGAAAAGACAAGGCGACACCAGTAAACGATTACGAAAAGAGCAAGATGATACTCGTTTAGGCTTTGAAGTCGATTATGATAGAATTATTTTTTCTTCGGCATTTAGAAGTTTACAAGATAAGACCCAAGTAATTCCACTTTCAAAAACCGATTTCGTGCACAACCGTCTTACACATAGTTTGGAAGTTTCGGTAGTGGGTCGTTCATTGGGACGATTGGTTGGAAAGCAAATTATTGCAAAGTATCCGCATTTGCAAGAAATTCATGGCTATCAAGCAAACGATTTTGGGGCAATTGTAGCAGCAGCAGCCTTATCACACGATATTGGAAACCCACCTTTTGGTCATTCAGGTGAAAAAGCAATAGGAGAATATTTTAAAACGGGCAACGGATTACAATATAAAGAGCATTTGACCGAAAAGCAATGGCAAGATTTAATAGATTTTGAAGGTAATGCTAACGGATTTTCGGTTTTAACCTCTACAAGAGAAGGAATTGAAGGTGGTTTGCGTATTTCTTATGCAACCCTAGGCGCTTTTATGAAATATCCTAAAGAAAGTTTACCCAAAAAACCAACATCTAAAATTTGCGATAAAAAGTATGGTTTTTTTCAATCGGATAGCGCATTTTTTGTTGAAGTTGCTACTGAATTAGGGTTAATTGCTAATAAATCGGGAAATGATATTGGATTTGAACGCCATCCACTGGCTTATTTAGTAGAAGCTGCCGATGATATTTGCTATACTATTATCGATTTTGAAGACGGTATTAATTTAGGATTAATTTCAGAAGAATACGCGTTAGAATACTTAATTAAATTGGTTAAAAACGGCATTGATACTAAAAAATATAACGAATTAACAACAAAAGAAGATCGAATCAGTTACTTGAGAGCTTTAGCCATTGGAAGTCTTATAAATGATGCAGTTGCTGTTTTTATGGATAACGAAAAATCGATTTTAGCTGGCGAATTTCCATACGCTTTAATGGATAAAAGCCAATACAAAGCGCAAATGAATGATATTATCCAAATAAGTATTAAAAACGTTTATCAAAGTAGAGAAGTAATTCAAAAGGAAGTAATGGGTTACAAGGTAATCAATACGCTTTTAGATTGTTTTTGTACCGCAACCAATAAAAAAGAAAACGGAACGGCTTCGAATTATGATGAATTAGTATTAAAATTATTACCGGAACGATTTCAATTTCAAAAAGAAAATTTGTACGATAGATTGATGCATGTGTGTCATTTTATTTCACTTTTAACCGACGGAAAAGCCGTTGAATTATATAAAACCATTCAAGCAAACAAAAGTTAAAGTTTATTAATTATAAAATAATATTTTGAAAATTGCATTAAAATGCTAATTTTGTGAGAATTAAATCCATAAAACCCTAAATTAATCATGAAAAAACAATTACTATTAATCTTAAGTTCAGTGGTGCTTCTTGGAATAAGTTGTACTGATAAACAGTCTGAAAAAAGTGCTGTTTCTGACATTCAAAAAACAGTTGTAACCCAAGTAAAATCAACAAGTCAAATTGATCATAATGTGAAGCTAACAACTTCAAGCAAATCAGTTTTGTCTGAAAAATCAAAAAAAACTACTGCTATTGTTGTAGCTACTAATAATGAACTTACTAAGATTGATTTAATCAGAAAAAAACATGAAACTTTTTTAAACAACTCACCTTTTAAAAAGGTAATGGCTTTAAATAAGAAGGAGCGAAAAGCAATGGGAATTCCACCAAATAAGTTCTACGAACAAGAGTGGGAATTATCTATGAATCCTGAAACAGGAAGACCTAATCCAGAAAATCTTGATCTTATTAGAAATGAATTAATTGCTAAAAGAAAACTAGCTTTAGCTTCTGGAAGAACTCCTGGTGATGGAACGGATAACAATTGGGTTGAAAGAGGACCAAATAATGTAGGAGGTCGCGTAAGAGCAGTTATGTTTGATCCAAATGATCCAACTTTTAAAACTGTTTTTGCAGGAGGAGTTAGTGGTGGTTTATGGAAAAACACCGATATTACAAGCGCTACTTCAACATGGGCAAGAGTTAATATTCCTGAAAATTTAGCGGTTTCTGTAATTACAGTGGATCCAACTAATAGCAATGTTTTTTATGTAGGTACAGGTGAATCTTATGTTGGAGGAGATGTAAATGGAGATGGTGTGTGGAAATCTACAAATGGTGGGACCACTTGGACTAAAATTTTTGGTGGAATTACAGGGCCAACCACGTTTCAAACAGCAGCAAATTTAACAATAAACAGCCCGGCAGGTGTTGCTGGGAATTATGAATGTATTCCAACAACTGCTTTTGGAAGCCCAGTTTCAACTCCAATTACTGCAAATATTGTTTTAGTTATTGATGATACAGCGCCAACAAGTGATGGGTGTGAAACAATTACCAATGCATCAGCATTGAGTGGAAATATTGCTTTAATAAGAAGAGGAACATGTACGTTTGTTTTTAAAGTAAAAGCTGCTCAGGATGCTGGAGCTATTGGTGTTATAATCATGAATGATAATCGGCCTATAACTGGTTTAGGAGATGATGGAACTGGTGTTGGAGCTACAATAACAATACCTTCAATTATGATTTCTGAGCTAGATGGTAATACTATTGAAGCTGCAGTAACAGCAGGAACAGTAAGCGGAACTTTAAATCCGGTTGTTCCTGGAGCTTTTACAGGTAATTTAGTTCCGGGTAAGCAGCATATTAATGATATTAAAGTACGTAATAATGGTGGAGTACCTGAAATTTATGTAGCCGCTGGGGATTCTTTTTATGGAGCTGCAAATGCTACAACTTACTTAGGTGGGCCAGGTTATGGATTATTTAAATCGGTAAATGGTGGATCTTCATGGACAGAAGTATCATTACCATTAACAGCAAATGGGAATAGACATTGTCCAAATGATATTGCAATTGCTGCCGATAATAAAATATGGGTTTCTACAACAAATAGTGTAGTATATGGAGACGGTGGTGGAAAAATTTTCTCATCTACAGATGGAACTAATTTTACTTTAGCATATACGGTTGCAAGTGGCGATAGAACTCAAATTGCAGTTTCAAGTACAACCGCTAACAAAGTATACGTTTTAGCAGAACTTTCAACAGCAGCAGCAGTTGGGTTATATAAAACTACAAATGGATTTACAACAACAGCAACATTAGTTCTTCCTGCAGATGCAGATTCTGGTGTAGGACCAGATTTTACAAGAGGCCAGGCTTTTTATGATTTAATGCTAGAAGTGGACCCTAATAATGATCAAATAGTGTATACCGGTGGTATTGATTTATTCAAATCAACTGATGGTGGAGCTTCTTGGAATCAATTTAGTCATTGGTATGGTAGTTTTGGTTTTCAGGAAGTTCATGCCGATCAACACGGAATGGCTTTTGCTCCTGGTTCATCAACAAGGATGATTTTTGGAAATGATGGGGGTGTTTATTATTCAAATAATGGAGGTTCTTTAACCGAGGCAAGAAACAATGGATTAAATGTTACTCAGTTTTATAGTGTTGGTGTTGCGCCAACAAGTTTAGTAAGTGGTTTAACAGGGAATGATTATTTTGCTGCAGGTGCTCAAGATAATGGCACTCAGTATTTTGAGAACGCATCTCCAGGAATTAATTCCAGTGATGAAACTCAAGGGGGAGACGGTGCTTTTACTATGTTTGACCAAGGTGCTGATAATTATTATATTTCAAATTACGTCTATAATAATAACATAAATTACACCACAATTACTGGAGATCGTAGAAACATTAACAATGAAAGTCTAAACAATGGAGCATTTATAGCACCCATGGCACTAGATTCTAATTTAGATATTCTGTATTCTGACTATTCAAATTCTACGCCAGCATATCAAATTAGAAGATATAAGAATATAAAAGCTGGGACTATTCAAAAAAAATTACTCAGTAATGCATTATTAACATCGTCTCCAACTGCTATTTCTGTGTCAAAATATACAACAGCAACATCTAAATTGTTAGTTGGCACCAGATTAGGTAAATTATTAAGTGTGATAGTTGAAAATCCTTCAACAAATACAACTCCTGCATCTACTTGGGCTGATATAACTGGGCCAAGTTTTGTAGGAAGTATTTCAGATGTAGAATTTGGCGCATCTGAAAGTGAAATTTTTGTAACAATGCACAATTATAATGTAGTAAGTGTTTGGTACAGTTCTGATGCGGGAGTTACTTGGCAAAATAAAGAAGGCAATTTACCAGATCTACCTGTAAAATGTATCTTAAGAAATCCATTAAATGCTAATGAAGTTATTATTGGAACTGAACTTGGAGTGTGGTATACTAATAATTTTAATGCTTCATCACCAACTTGGAATCCGTCTTATAATGGTATGAGCAATGTGAAAGTTGTGGATTTAGATGTAAGAAATGATAATACAGTTTTTGCTGCTACTTATGGTAGAGGTATTTTTTCAGGCCAATTCACGCAACCTTCATTATCAACAAATGATAATGTACTAAATAAAGGAATAAAAGTTTATCCAAATCCTTCTAATGGCATAGTAAATGTATCTATTGATAATTATGCTGGAAACATTACTGTTGAAGTATATGATATTAATGGAAGAAAAGTATTTTCAAATGCAGGTGACTATATGAAAGCAAATACTATTAATCTTCAAGGATTCCAAAAAGGGGTTTATATCTTGAATGTAAAAGGTGATGAACTTTCTTATTCAGAAAAAATAATTCTTCAATAATGAATATAATTTTTAATAAAAAAAGCCGCTAATCAGCGGCTTTTTTTATTAAAAATTATATTCAATTCCTATTCCTAATATTTGTTTTAATTGAACACGAGGCCCTTTAGTAACTTGAACGCCTGCAATTTCTTCTTTGAATTTAATATCATCGTCATAAATAACATGAGTGCCAATATTCGCTTTTACATATTGATTTACAACCATTGCTAATTGTAATTGCCAGTCTAGATCAATGTTTCCAAATTTATTGATATAATCAGTGTAAAGACTCATTCGATGTTCTAAAGTTATATTTGTCCAAATCTCTTTTTTCCATTGATTGGTAATCAAAATACCTACTTCTGTTCTAGTGTTTTTACCTTCTTTAACTAAATCTCCATTGCTATCATAAATCGCTTTGTCAACTCCAAATGCTCCTTGATTAGCTAATCGTTGATCAAACACAAGAGTTGTTTTGTTGGTTAATGGTGATAAATACAAGTTTAAATTCAAATCTTTGCGAGAATATTCTGCACCAATTCCCAAGAAAACATAAGCAGGTGCAAATGGTCTAGAAATCGCTAAATCGGTATTTGGATACGCATAACCATTTGCAAATTGGGTATTAAAATTAAATTTCCCAGCATAATACCAATTTGAAATAGTATCTTTTCGGTAGCCAAAAGTAGAATTCAGTTGTAATTGATCATCTGTTTTTCTAACTTCTTGTCCTTCTTGTTTGTTAATACCATAGCGGGTTATTAATTCATTTTTCCAATGAAAATTTCCGTTAACATAAGCTCTAATAAAATGACCTCTTAAAAGTCCAGAAACCGAATTATTACCTCCTGCATTCCAGTTTACAAATGAAATTTGGGAGATATCTAAACCTACTTTGTTTACTTTACTCCATTTTGAAGTACTATCTTTAACTTCGGTTTTAGTTATTTGAGCAACATTGTTTTGTAGGGTAAAAAACAATAAAAAAGTGAGGCAAATCTTTTTAATCATGTGAAATAGTGTTAAATAAATGTATTAAACTTTGAACGTCAATTTTGCAAAAATGTTGTTGCTCAAAAACCGTTCCATGTTCGATAAAAGCATCAGGAATCCCTAAATTTAATATTGAAATAGTATAATTTCTTGTGGCAATAATAGAATTTATTTGGGCGCCAAAACCGCCTTTAATTGCGCCGTCCTCAATAGTTATCAGCACTTCATGTGATTCTATAATGTCATTGATAGCGACTTCGTCTAAAGGTTTAATAAAAGGAAAATGATGATGAGAAAAAAGTGCTTCATTTTCTACTGAAGCTAATGCTTTCGTTACATTTGTTCCAATAGTTCCTGTGGATAAAATGGCAATTTTTGTTCCTTTTTTTAGTAATTCTGAATTTCCAATTTCGATTTTTTTAAAAGGTTGTTGCCAATTTACAATTTCACCTCTACCTCTAGGATAGCGTATCGCAATCGGGTGATTAAGTCCTTCAGAAGCAGTGAACATAATATTACGTAATTCTATTTCATCTTTTGGAGCTGCAATAATCAAATTTGGAATGCAATTTAAATAAGCAATATCAAAAACGCCATGATGCGTTGCGCCGTCTTCACCCACTAAACCAGCTCTATCCAAACAAAAAATAACAGGTAAATTTTGCAACGCTACATCATGAATTACTTGGTCATAAGCGCGTTGTAAAAAAGTAGAGTAAATATTGCAAAAAACAACCATACCTTGAGTAGCCATTCCAGCGGCTAATGTAACAGCGTGTTGTTCGGCAATTCCAACATCAAAAGCACGTTTTGGATATGCATCCATCATATATTTCATCGAACTTCCTGTTGGCATAGCCGGAGTAATTCCAATGATTTTTTCATTTTGTTTGGCTAATTCTACTAATGTATGTCCGAAAACATCTTGATATTTAGGGGGTAAATGCGATTCGTCTTTTGGATGAATTTTGCCTGTTTCGGCATCAAATTTTCCCGGTGCGTGATATTTTACTTGATCTTCTTCGGCTAATTGTAATCCTTTCCCTTTGGTGGTGATTACATGTAAAAATTTTGGCCCTTTAACCAGTTTTAAACGTTCTAATTCCGAAATTAATTTGGGTAAATCATGCCCGTCAATCGGACCCGAATAATCAAAATTCAACGATTTGATGATGTTGTTTTGTTTCGGATTTTTACCTTCTTTTACCGCGGTCAAATAGTTCTTTAAAGCACCAATACTTGGATCAATTCCAATAGCGTTATCGTTTAAAATTACCAACAAATTGGCATCAGTAACTCCAGCATGATTTAAGCCTTCAAAAGCCATTCCGCTTGCAATGGAAGCATCGCCAATTACTGCAATATGTTGTTTGTTAATTTCACCTTTTAATTGAGAAGCTAATGCCATACCTAAAGCCGCCGAAATCGAAGTTGAAGAATGCCCGACGCCAAAAGTATCATAAACGCTTTCGCTTCGCTTTGGAAATCCCGAAATCCCGTTTAATGCTCTATTGGTATGAAAAATTGCACGTCTTTCGGTTAAAATTTTATGCCCGTAGGCTTGATGGCCCACATCCCAAACTAATAAATCTTCGGGTGTATTGAAAACATAATGCAACGCAATGGTTAACTCTACAACGCCCAAACTAGCCCCCAAATGCCCTTCTTTCTTAGAAACGATATCTATGATAAAGTCTCTTAATTCTTTGGCTAATTGAGGTAGTTGATTTTCAGGTAGTTTCCTTAAATCGGTAGGGTTGTAAATTTTTGAAAGCAAATTTTCCATATCTGTACAAAAGTAAGAATTGGTTATTGTATTTTTGTATTTATGAACGATATTTTTACTGACGAATTTTTTATGAAAAAAGCCTATCAAGAAGCTGAAATTGCTTTTGAAAAAGGCGAAATTCCTGTAGGGGCAGTTATTGTGATTGATAATAAAGTTATTGCTCGCACGCATAATTTAACCGAATTACTACACGATGTTACGGCTCATGCCGAAATGCAAGCCATAACCAGTGCTGCGAATTTCATTGGCGGAAAATATTTAAAAGATTGTACTTTATATGTAACGTTAGAACCATGCCAAATGTGTGCTGGAGCTTTGTATTGGTCTCAAATTTCAAAGATTGTTTTTGGCGCTTCCGATGAAAATAGAGGGTATCAAAAAATGGGAACACAATTACATCCGAAAACACAAGTCGTTTCGGGCGTTTTAGAAAAAGAATGTGGCGATTTAATGAAGGCTTTTTTTAAAAATAAACGATAATTTTTTTATAAAAACTTGGTATACCTTTTGATACTATTCTTTTTATAACAAACTAATTCCCTCATTTATGGAAAACAAATTAAAATCAACCTTAGTTATTGGTATTTCAGTAATTATTTCAGCAGTGGTCTTAGGAACTGCTTTTAAAAATCGTAATGAAAATTTAGACACGATTTCGGTCATCGGTTTAGGAACAAAAGATTTTGTTTCCGATGAAATTTTATGGTCAGGAAGTTTTACAACTAAGAGTTTTGATATCAAAGAAGCGTATAACAAAATGATTTCGGATCAAATAATCGTATCGAATTTCTTTTTGAGCAAAGGGTTCAAGAGAGAAGAATTTTCCTTTGGCGCGGTTCAATTTAATAAGCGATTTAGAGAAATAAGAACAGAAAGTTCAGATGGTGCTTATCAAACCAAATACGAGCAAGTTTTTGACGGTTATGAAGCCACGCAGACCATTTCTTTTTCGGCTAAAAAGAACCCAGAATTAATGAAAAGAATTGAAGAAGTGTCTAGTAAAACATCAGAATTAATCAATTCGGGTATTGAATTATCTTCTAATTCTATACAATATACCTATTCTGATTTACCAAGTTTAAAGCATAGCTTGATTCAAAAAGCGTCAAAAGATGCTAGTGAACGCGCACAAAAAATTGTGAATACAGCAGATGGCGATTTAGGAAAGTTAAAATCGGCAAGTATGGGTGTGTTTCAAATTACCGGTCAAGGTTCTACAGAAGAAGATAGCTACGGCGGAAACAATGACACTTATAGTAAAAACAAAACCGCACGAATTACAGTGCGTTTGGAATATGAATTGGAATAATAATCTAATTTTAAAACACAAAAAAACCGCTAATCTTTCGACTAGCGGTTTTTTTTACAGGATACATCCCGGTATTATTTTACTATAATTTCAGTTCCTTCTTTGTCAAGGAAGTGATATTCTAGATACGTGTAAGCGTCACGAGGTATAATTTTCACCCATTTCTTATGTTCAAAAAACCATTTTGAACGTAAGGATGGAAAACCTTTAGTAAGGTATGCTGCCACAAATGGATGTACATTAAGCACAATTTTTTTATGGTCTTTGATAATGCGTTCAAGGTCAGACGTAATTTTATCAATAATTAAAATAGGAGCTTCAATTTCCCCATGTTCATTGTTTGGGTCTTCTTCTCTTGTTTTAATATTTACTTCTGGTCTAACTCTTTGTCTAGTTATTTGAATTAATCCAAATTTGCTAGGAGGCAAGATTTTATGCTTGGCCTTGTCGTCACTCATTTCTTCTCTTAAGAAATCATAAAGTACTCTGCGGTTATCTGGATTTTGCATATCAATGAAATCCACCACAATAATTCCGCCCATGTCTCTAAGTCTTAATTGACGTGCAATTTCTGCAGCAGCAATCATGTTAACTTCTAGAGCAGTATCTTCTTGGCTCGATGCTTTACTTGAACGGTTTCCGCTGTTCACGTCGATAACGTGTAAGGCTTCGGTATGTTCAATAATTAAATAAGCACCTTTGCTCATGGAAACTGTTTTTCCAAAAGACGTTTTTATTTGTCGTTCGATATGATATTTCTCAAATAGAGGCAGTTCTTTTGACTGATAGTGTTTTACGATAGACACCTTATCCGGAGCTATTTCTTGCAAATAGTCCTTCGTTTCTAAATACAAATCTTCGTCATCTACATGAATACAAGAAAATGTATCGTTAAATACATCTCTTAAAATAGAGGAAGCTTTGTTTAATTCTCCTAGTACTTTTGAGGGGTGATTTGCAGTTTGTAATCGTCTGCTCATCGACATCCATCGTTCTAGAAGTGTTTGTAGATCTTTGTCAAGTTCGGCTACTTTTTTGCCTTCGGCTACTGTTCGCACAATAACGCCAAATCCTTTTGGTTTAATGGATTGAACCAGTCTTTTTAATCTGTCTTTTTCTTCTTTTGATTCTATTTTTTGTGAAACAGAAACACGATCAGAAAAAGGAACTAAAACGACATATCTTCCAGCTAATGAAATCTCAGAACTAATTCTGGGACCCTTAGTAGAAATAGGCTCTTTTACCACTTGAACTAAAATCGACTGATTCGGACTTAATATATCCATAATAGATCCGTCTTTATTGATTTCAGCTTCAAAAGGAAAATTTTTGAGTGAATAATCTTTTAATTTACCTGCGCTTACAAGTTTAATGAATTTCATCAATGAAGGAAGATTTGGACCTAAATCATGATAATGCAAAAAGGCATCTTTTTCATAACCTAAGTTAACAAATGCGGCATTTAAGCCAGCAACTGGTTTGCGAATTTTGGCAATAAAAATATCACCAACTGCAAAATTGCTTTGTTTTTCTTCTTCTTTGTGTAATTCAATTAGTTTTCCATCTTTTAATAAGGCAAAATCTACAGCGTCTGAACCTGATCGAATAATTAATTCTTTGTTCATGTGTACATTTTTATCTGTTTGTGCTGGGTGCGTGATGTTTTGATGCCTGGTGATATTAATTCACCCATCATCTAACATCCATCACCTAACATTTTCACAGATGGATTAAACATTAATTTTACAGGATTTTTCCCGATAGTCAATGTTGAGTTGACTAATTTCAATGAACTTTTTTCTAAAAAAGAAAAAGTAGTTTTTAACTACTTTTTCTTTTTATGACGGTTTGCTCTCGCTCTTTTTTTACGTTTGTGAGTTGCTACCTTATGTCTTTTTCTTTTTTTACCACTTGGCATAACATGTTGGTGTTTAGATTAATAATTTATTTTTATACTGTAACTTCTGTTTTTTCTTTAACGCTTTCTACAAACACTTTAGCAGGTTTAAATGCTGGAATGTTATGTGCAGGAATTTTAATTGTAGTGTTTTTAGAAATGTTTCTTCCTGTTTTTTCAGCTCTAGTTTTAATGATAAAACTTCCAAAACCTCTTAAGTAAACATTATCACCAGATTCTAATGAATTTTTTACTTCTTCCATAAATGTTTCAACAGTTGCTTGAACATCTCCTTTTTCAAGTCCTAATTTTTCTGAAATTTTCGCTACGATATCTGCTTTCGTCATTTTCTTTCGTATTTATATTGTGTATTTTTTTGAGTTTGCAAATATAAGAATTAAAAAAATAATAATTCAACCATAATTGATTAAATTTTAATTACTAAAGATTTATTTTTGTTGTCCAATATAAAAACATGGAATTTTCTAACTCTTTAATTAAATGGTATTTACAAAATAAGCGCGATTTGCCTTGGCGAAATACCGTAAATCCTTACCCTATATGGCTCTCTGAAATCATGTTGCAACAAACACGCGTTACGCAAGGATTGCCTTATTTTATGGCTTTTATGGAGGCTTTTCCTACGGTTTTTGATTTGGCAAATGCCGAAGAAGAACAGGTGCTAAAGTTATGGCAAGGTTTAGGATATTATTCGAGAGCTAGAAACTTACATGCAACGGCAAAATATATTGCTACAGAATTAAAAGGTGATTTTCCGCCAAATTATAATCAATTACTAAAATTAAAAGGAGTAGGAGAATATACCGCTGCTGCAATTGCCTCATTTGCTTACAACGAACCTGTTGCTGTTGTTGATGGAAATGTTTTTAGGGTTTTGAGTCGTTATTTTAATATGGATAATGATATTTCGGATGGAAAAACCAAAAAAGAATTTCAAATTTTAGCTCAAGAACTATTGCCCAAGGATAAAGCAGCTCTATTTAATCAGGCGATTATGGAATTTGGTGCTTTGCAATGTGTTCCAAAGAATCCAGATTGCGAAAACTGTATTTTTTCTAATTCTTGTGCCGCATTGCAACATAAAAAAGTAAATATCCTTCCTGTAAAGTCTAAAAAAACCAAGGTTACTAATAAATTCTTTAATTATTTAATTTTAAAAGATATTCAAGGAAATTTTGTTGTTCATAAACGCGAAGGAAAAGGAATTTGGGAAAATTTATATGAATTTACGTTGATCGAAACTCCCGAAATGAGTAATGAAATCGATTTTATGAATCAATTGAAGACAACAAAATTTTATAATCAACTTCCGGCGGATATTAATCTTTTGAATACCGAGGTTATTCAGCATAAGTTATCGCATCAAAATTTGCACATTCAATTCTATATATTGAATTTTAATCAGAAAATAATAGAAGCAAAATCACTTTCCGAAATTCAAAAATTACCTTTCCCTATTGTTATTCATAATTTTATGCAAACTCATTGTTTTAATTCATTATAAATTATTACTTTTGAATATCACAAAAAAGGTATAAGCCATGAACGGAACATTAAATAAAGTCATTTTGATTGGTCATTTAGGTGACGAAATTAAAATGCATTACTTTGAAGGCGGAAATTGTATAGGAAGATTTCCATTAGCTACAAACGAAGTTTACATCAATAAAACAACCGGTGAAAAAATTACTTCAACCGAATGGCATAATATTGTTGTGCGAAATAAAGCAGCCGAAATTTGTGAAAAATATCTTTCTAAAGGCGATAAAATTTATATTGAAGGCCGAATTAAATCGCGTCAATGGCAAGCTGAAGATGGCGCTACTAAATACACTACTGAAATTCAGGTAACCGAATTTACTTTTTTAACTACTAAAAAAGATACCGATTTAGGTAAATCGTCACTTCCAACAGGAAGCACACCAGAAGACGCTCCGTTTTAATACTATGAAATTACAATTAACTAACTATTTAATCCTGATGCTTGCTTTGGGATTTTTTTCTTGTAGAGAAGAAGTGGTTCCTAAGCCGGCAGGACAATTAAGTCTTGAATATCCGACGCCAAAATACACTACTTTAAAAACCAATTGCCCTTTCTCATTTGAAGTAAATTCTTTTGCTAATTCAAAGAACAATAGTTGTTCCTATGAAATTCAATATCCTAAAATGAAAGCAACCGTTTATTTAACTTATAAAGAAGTGCACAACGATATTGATAAACTGCTTCGAGATGCACAAAATTTAACTTATAAATTGCACACATTAAAAGCAGACGATATTATGGAACAACCTTTTATAAATAAGGATAAAAAGGTTTATGGGATGTTTTATAAAGTAGGCGGAAATACTGCTACAAATGCCTTGTTCTATGCTACAGATAGCACCAAACATTTTATGACAGGAAGTGTTTACTTTTATGCAAAACCTAATTACGATTCGATATTACCTGCAACCAAATATGTGCAAGACGATATGCGAAGAATTATGGAAACCATGACTTGGAAATAAAAAAAGGCACTTTTTTAAGTGCCTTTTTTTATATTTATACTAGTTTTTATTTTACCGATTTAACTTCAGCTTTACTCACTTTGTAAGCGTCTCCACCTGCCACTTTTTCAATCGTTGAAGTTAGAGAAGTTACATTTAGTTTTGTTTTATCATAAGATACAGTAGCAATTTTGCTTTCAAAATCTACAACAGCTTCTTGTACGCCTTCAGTTTCGTTTAGTTTGCTTTCTATTGTTTTGGCACATCCAACGGCACAGGTCATACCATCAATAGTAAAGTTTGCTGTTTCTAGGTTTTCGGCCTTAATTTCTTTTTTAGTTGAAGCAATTTCTTTGGTTGCTGTACTTGCTTCTTTTTTACAACTTACGGTAATAAGAGTAATACATGTTGCTAAGGCTATGTTTTTAAATTTTTTCATTTGATTTACAGTTTAAATCCACTCATTATTAAGTGCGAACAAATTTACAAAAAATCATAGTGTGTTTTTAAAAATAAAAACTCAATTTTGGCAAAGAAATTTTTATAATGGAGAAGAGTAATACAAAATGGTATTTGTTGGCCTTTTTAGGCTGTGTGTGGGGCAGTTCGTTTATACTTATGCAATTAGGGTTGCAAGGAGTTAACGCAATACAGTTAGGAAGTTTACGTATTTTATTTGCGGCAGGATTTTTATTTTTAGTGGGAGGTAAAGAAATTACAAAAATTCCGTTGTATAAATGGAAATACATTGCGTTGACTTCCATATTTGGCACCTTTGTTCCTGCTTTTTTATTTGCTATTGCACTCTCAAAAATTGATGGTTCGGTTAGTGCTATTTTAAATTCATTAACGCCATTAAATACGTTGTTAGTTGGAATGTTTTTCTTTGGATTAGACGTACAACGAAGACAAATTTTTGGGGTTATTATTGGCTTTGTGGGTTGTGCATTATTAGTGTTATCGGGCAATGGAGCAAACACCACCGAAAATTATTATTATGCGATATTAATTGTGTTGGCCTCGATATTTTATGGAATTAACGTAAACCTGATTAAAAAATATTTATCCGATTTAAAACCGTTAACTATAAGTACTGGAAATTTTGTGGTTATGTTTGTTCCAGCATTAATCGTATTGTATTTCACTGGTTTTTTTGAAATTATTGGTCAAGAAAAAGTTCAAAATTCTTTAGGGTATATTGCTGTTTTGGGTGTTATTGGTACAGGATTGTCCAATATTTTATTCTTTAAATTAATTCAATTGTCTTCACCTGTTTTTGCTTCTTCAGTAACCTATATTATTCCATTGGTAGCCATATTTTTAGGTTCTTTATTTATGAATGAATCGTTAACACTGTTACAAATTGCAGGTGCATTGATTGTGTTAGTAGGCGTTTATTTTTCGAGTAGAAAATGAGCCGCTCAAAATTAATTTTTTACAATTACAAAAGCGACTCTCATTATAGAAAGCCGCTATTGTAAAGTTTTTTTACTGTTTAGTCAAAACTACATTATTAGGGATTGAAAAATTTGGGTTTGGTGGTGTTTCGGGTAAAATATATCCTCTACTTCTATTGCTTAATTTCATTCTCATTTGAGTGGTACTACCAGTTAAAAAAGTAAATAGCACATCACAAGATTTTTGATATAAATCATCTTTATAACTCATATCAAGAACAGAAGGATTTGAAGTTGAAGGGCCAGGAGAAAAGAATGAATTAACATTAGGGTCATTGATAAGTAAATTTGTATCAATTGTGTTTGTTATATATGTCACACCACCATCTTGAGTATAACTATAGTTGCCTTTAATAAAATCATCATAATTACTATATTCTGGATAATAATATTGAGTTACTTTTTCGAGTTTAACAATAAGAATTTCATTCCCATTTTGATATTTCCAAGTGCCTAGAAATGGTGCAAAAGTATTATTAATATCCTTTATGTAAGTGCCACTTGTAGCATCCATTACCGTTACAC
>JAGOAL010000045.1 GCA_017983975.1 Flavobacterium sp. | reverse complement strand
GTTTATGTCGATGGAACAACATTTGGAACTACTTCAAATGAGTTTGGTTTTTTTTCGCTACAAATTCCTTTAAAGAGTAATTCAATATTGGTTTTTAGCAATTTCGGTTACAAGTCAGAATTTATTGAATTACAAAAAGTATCGGGTTTGTTAAAAATAACCCTTAAAAGAGAAGTAAAGGAGCTTAAGGAAGTTGTCATTGAGAAAAATATATTCTCAAGAAAACAGCTGATGCAACTTTTTAAATCACAATTTTTAGGAGAAAATAAAGCGGGTAAAAATTGTATAATTGAAAACGAGGATCAAATCTATTTTAATTATGATAAAAAGAACTATAAACTTAATGCATATTCAGATGAACCTCTAATTATAATTAATAATTATTTAGGATATAAAATAAATTATCAATTAAAAGATTTTCAATGTAGATTAAGTAAGTTGAGTGTTCGTTCAGACTTTGTTATAAGTTGTCAATACGGAGGATTTTCCATTTTTCAAGAAATAACTAGATCTGATCAAATAGAAAAAAGGAGACAGCAATCTTATGAAGGTTCAACGTTACATTTTTTTAGAAATTTAATTATAAATAAATGGAATGAAGAAAATTTCATTTTATATAAAGGTAGTTTTCCTACAAATCCAAAAGAACACTTTAAAGTAATACCTTTTGATAATAATTCATACAAAGTTGAAATAATTTCAAAAAGCGAAATAGTATTTCAGGATCGTTTCATTTCTCAATTTAATATTTTATTTAATAAAAAGAAGCAATCTAAATTGATGTTTTATATTTCTGATTTTAATGTTGATTCGTATGGTGTTTATTCAAATTATGAAAGTATTTTATTGTCAGGGGATATTTCAAAACAAAGGATAGGAGATTTATTACCAACAGATTTTAATAAATAAAAAAACGCTTTCAATTGAAAGCGTTTTTTTATAATTCTATTTGTTATTTCTTTTCGAAATTTTTCATTTCTTTTTCAATCATGTCATAAAATTGGTCAATTTTAGGCATGATGATAATGCGTGTTCTTCTGTTTTTAGCTCTGTTAGTTGGATTATCATTCGCCGCTAATGGAATATAAGAACTTCTTCCTGCAGGAATCAATTGTTTCGGATTAACACCTAAATCTGTTTGTAATACTCTTACAATAGAAGTAGCACGTTTTACTGATAAATCCCAGTTATCTAACAATACTGCATTTTTAATTGGTAGGTTGTCTGTGTGACTTTCTACCATACATTCAAAATCTGGTTTGCTATTGATTACTTTAGCTACTTTTGCTAATACCGCTTTAGCTTTATCACCAACTTCATAACTTCCTGATTTGAATAATAAATTATCGGCAATAGAAATCATAACAACTCCTTTTTCAACATTGATGTTAATGTCTGGATCGTCAATTCCTACTTCACGTTTTAAACTGGTCACTAATGCTAAGGTAACACTGTCTTTTCTAGTTAAAGCGTCTTGTAAGCGATTAATTTTTAAATCTTTTTCTTTTAAACTTTCAAGAGATTTTTCTAAATTTTCAGAGTTTTTAGCAGTTAAAACGGTTAATTCTTTTGAACTACTTATTAATTCAGAATTATTTTGTTTTAAGTAATCCACTTGACCTGTTAATGCTTCTTTTTCAGATAAACATACATTTAACTTCACAGTAGCCGTGTTTAACAATTCTTGAATTTCTTTGTTTTTAGTTTCTAATAACGCAAATTTCTTTTTAGAAACGCACGAGGTTAAAGTGATAGATACTAAAGTGATGATTAACAATACTTTTTTCATGTGATTGATTATTTTTACAAAGTTATAAAGAAGTTTAAGGAAATAAAAATTTTAAGCATAAACTCTTGTTAAAACAAATCCGCAAACACCTTGCCATTTTTTAAAAAATAGCGCACAACAACACTATTTATCTTGAAATAATTGGTTTTTTGATTGGTTGTACGTTTGTTATAAAAATCTTTTGCTAGCTTATAAAAAGCAAAATGAGCGTGTATAATTGCCAAGCAATGCTTGAATTTTCCTTTGAAGATAAATTGGACACCTGCTAATCCGTCTAAGACTAACCGAATGAAAAGTATCGGTATTAATTGGTTTTTCGGAAGATTCTTCGTTAGCATTAACAATGAGTTTCTAAAATTTAAGTAGGTTTTCATAGGATTGCCCTCGTTTAGCGTAGCGCCACCCAAATGATATACAACCGATTTTGAAGTATATTTTATTTTGTATCCTAAATTAAATGCTCTCCAACACAAATCAATTTCCTCTTGATGTGCAAAGAAAAAGTCGTCAAAGCCATTTAATTTATGGTATACTTCTTTTCTAATAAAAAAACAAGCTCCGGTTGCCCAAAATATTTCGATTTCATCCTCATACTGCTGTTTATCTACTTCAATGGTATCGAAAATTCGACCACGGCAAAACGGATATCCAAATTTATCTATAAAACCACCAGCCGCTCCAGCATATTCAAAATGGATTTTCTTTTTGTAATCTAATAATTTAGGTTGGATTATAGCCGTTTCAGGTTGGTTTTCAAATATGTTTAAAATAGGAGTAAGCCAATTTTCAGTCACTTCAATATCAGAATTCACTAAAGCATAATATTTTTCCTCTACAAACTGTAAAGCTTGATTATAGCCTGTTGCAAAACCAAAGTTTCCGGTATTTTGAATAATTTTCACTGAAGGAAATTGACTTTTAATCACTTCAATTGAATTGTCAGTAGAAGCATTGTCAGCTACATAAATGTTTGCTTCATCAGAAAAAGCAAGTACCGAAGGCAAAAACTGTTCAAGTAATTTGGCTCCGTTCCAATTTAATATGACTACGGCTATTTTTTTCAAGTGGTTTTTTGTTTCAGGTTTATTTTGTTTCAAGTTATATGACTTTTAAAATATCTTCAGCAACCATTATTCATGTGCTGGTAATTCGTTTAAAAATAGATATTTCTCATTCTCAAAATCCATTTGGCAAAAATAATGATTTAGTCCATTGGTTACCATTAAATATTTTGCTTTCAAAACTAAATTATAACGGGCAATTTGATCAAATGTGTTTTGGGAAATTGGAACCTCTGGTGCTTTGCATTCAATAAGTAAAAATATCTCTCCATTAGGCTGAAATACAACTATATCATATCGTTTACTTAAATCATTAATTTTGATTAATTTTTCAACATTAATATATGATTTTGGAAATTTTTTATCTTGTAATAAAAACTGAACAGTATGCTGACGTACCCATTCCTCTGGTGTAAGCAGGATAAATTTTTTTCTGATTTCATCAAAGATAGCTACTTTATTTTCACTATTTTTGAACCGAAAGGAATAAACTGGAAAGTTCAACTTTTTCATGAAACAAAAATAGTTATTTTATACTAACTGCCAACTGCTACTGACCACTGAATACTAAAATATGGATCAAGTAATTCAAATTACGAAAGATATCAAAGCGGGTAACCTGAAACCTATTTATTTTTTAATGGGAGAAGAGCCCTACTATATTGATAAATTGACCGAATTTATCGAGCAAAATGTCTTACAGGAACACGAACGTGATTTTAATCAATCCATATTATATGGTCGAGATGTTACCATGGAAGACGTCATAGGTACTGCTAAACGGTTTCCAATGATGGCCGATCGGCAAGTTGTAGTTGTGAGAGAAGCACAAGAATTATCAAGAACCATTGATAAATTAGAGGCTTATGCAGAAAATCCACAGCAAACCACGGTTTTGGTTTTTGCTTACAAATATAAAACCTTAGATAAGCGTAAAAAGATTACTAAATTATTAGATAAAGTAGGAGTAGTCTTTGAAAGTAAAAAGCTTTATGAAAATCAAGTTGGTGATTGGATTAAAAGAGTGTTATCTGGACAAGGCTATTCTATTGACAATAAAGCAGTAGCTATGCTGGTTGAATTTTTAGGAACAGACTTGTCTAAAATTAATAATGAATTAGAAAAATTAAAAATCATACTTCCAAAAGGTCACACGTTCACTCCAAACGATATCGAAGAAAATATTGGTTTTAGTAAAGACTTTAATAATTTTGAGTTGCGAAAAGCAATTGGAGAAAAAAATCAGGTGAAAGCGTATCAAATTATTGATTATTTTGCTCAAAATCCAAAAGATAATCCGTTGGTTGTAACAACAGGCTTGGTGTTTGGATTCTTTTCCCAATTATTGCAATATCATGGATTAAAGGATAAATCCCAAATGAATGCGGCTAAAATATTGAAAGTAAACCCTTATTTTGTAAAGGATTATGAAGTAGCTTTTCGAAATTATCCAATGAAAAAAGTAAGTGCAATTGTTGCTGCCCTTCGAATCTTAGATGTCAAAAGTAAAGGAGTTGGTGCTGCTTCTACCTCGCAACATGATTTATTAAAAGAATTATTAATTACAATTTTTAATTAATTTCTGAAGTATAAAAAATTTAAAATTTGTAACTTCGCAAACCTTATTTTTTCGAATCTTTAGTAAACAAAATGAATTATGGGAATGAATAAAAATACAATATTAGCTTGGGCGACTTTCATTATGATTTTAATGGGATTATTATTGATTGGCCTAGGAATTTACAGATATGCCGATGTTGCAGGTTGGGGATTTTCAGCAGTAGGTGTTGGTTTCTTTGCCATTGCTTGGGTGTTTAATGCCTTAAAAGGAAGGGTTTAAATTAAGATTATATCTTATAAATAATAAAAAATATAATTATGTCAGACGATAAGAAAGTAATTTTCTCAATGCAGAAATTGAGTAAAAGTTATCCAGGAGCAGATAAACAAGTACTAAAAAATATTTATTTAAGTTTCTTTTATGGTGCGAAGATTGGAATTTTAGGACTTAATGGTTCTGGAAAATCATCTTTATTGAAAATTATTGCAGGTGTTGATAAAAATTATCAAGGTGATGTGGTTTTTCAACCTGGTTATACGGTTGGATATTTAGAGCAAGAGCCAATTTTAGATGAAACAAAAACGGTTATTGATATCGTACGTGAAGGCGCTGCTGAAACGTTTGAATTATTAGCTGAATTTAATAAAATTAATGACGATTTTGGTTTGCCTGAAGTCTATGAGAATCCCGAAAAAATGGAAAAACTTATGGATCGTCAAGCGGAATTACAAGACAAAATTGATGCTTGTGGTGCGTGGGAAATCGATACTAAGTTAGAAATTGCAATGGATGCACTTCGTACTCCAGATCCTGAAACACCTATTAATGTATTGTCTGGTGGAGAAAAACGACGTGTAGCTTTATGTCGTTTGTTATTGCAACAACCGGATGTATTATTATTAGATGAGCCAACCAATCACTTAGATGCTGAATCGGTACTTTGGTTAGAACAGCATTTAGCACAATATTCAGGAACCGTAATTGCCGTTACGCACGATAGATATTTCTTAGATAATGTTGCGGGTTGGATTTTAGAATTGGATAGAGGTGAAGGTATTCCGTGGAAAGGAAATTATTCTTCTTGGTTAGAGCAAAAATCGAACAGAATGGCTCAAGAAGAAAAAGTAGCTTCTAAAAGAAGAAAAAATTTAGAACGAGAATTAGATTGGGTGCGTCAAGGCGCAAAAGGTCGTCAAACTAAGCAGAAAGCACGTTTACAGAATTACGATAAATTATTAAACGAAGATCAAAAAGAATTAGACGAGAAATTAGAAATTTATATTCCGAATGGACCTCGTTTAGGAACCAATGTAATTGAAGCTAAAAATGTTGCAAAAGCATTTGGGGATAAATTATTATACGACGATTTAAATTTTGTATTGCCACAAGCAGGTATTGTTGGAATTATTGGTCCAAATGGAGCTGGTAAATCTACCATTTTCAAAATGATTATGGGCGAACAAAAAGCAGATGCCGGAACTTTTGCTATCGGTGAAACGGTTAAAATTGCTTATGTGGATCAATCGCACTCAAATATTGATGTGAATAAAACGCTTTGGGAAAACTTTTGTGATGGACAAGAATTAATTATGATGGGTGGCCGTCAAGTGAATTCAAGAGCCTATTTATCTCGTTTTAATTTTGGTGGAAGTGATCAAAACAAAAAAGTTGCTACATTATCGGGTGGAGAAAGAAACCGTCTGCATTTAGCTATGACGTTAAAAGAAGAAGGAAATGTCTTACTTTTAGATGAGCCAACGAATGATTTAGATGTAAACACGCTTCGTGCTTTAGAAGAAGGTTTAGAAAATTTTGCAGGTTGTGCCGTAATTATTTCGCACGACAGATGGTTTTTAGACCGTGTTTGTACGCATATCTTAGCCTTTGAAGGCGAGTCACAAGTATATAGTTTTGAAGGAAGTTTTACAGAATACGAAGAAAACAAACGCAAACGATTAGGTAAAGATGTTACACCAACTCGAATTAAATACAAGAAATTGATTCGATAATAGATAAAAAAAACGCTGGTTAATACCAGCGTTTTTTGTTTTTCTTAGAGGCTTCCGATTTTCTAGAATTTGAATTCGGATTCATTTTATTTTTGTCTTTATTGCGTAAATCTGGTTTTGCATCTGGGTTTACTTCTTCATCTTTCCAAGTAAACGGATGATCAGTAACCACTTTGATTTTCATTCGAATTAATTTTTCGATGTCTTGCCAATAGGGTTTTTCGTCTTTACCACAAAATGAAATCGCTAAACCTGAATTTCCTGCTCTACCAGTTCGACCAATTCGGTGAACATACGTTTCTGAAATATTTGGAATATCAAAATTAATTACAAAAGGCAGTTGTTCTATATCAATTCCGCGCGCAGCAATATCGGTGGCAACTAAAATATCAATCTCTTTATTTTTAAATTGTTCTAATACGCGTTGACGTGCATTTTGCGATTTATCTCCGTGAATTGCTTCCGCTTTTATGCTGGCTTTTTTCAATACTTTTACAATATTGTCTGCACCGTGTTTAGTTCTTGTAAATACCAAAGCATTACTCAAACTTTCTTGAATAATCAATTGTTTTAAAAGCAATCTTTTGTCGTCTTTATTAACGAAATATACTTTTTGAGATACGTTTTCGGCCGTACTTGAAACAGGTGTTACCGAAATGTATTTTGGTTTGGTTAAGAAAGTATCGGCTAGTTCTCTAATTGCTAAAGGCATAGTTGCCGAAAACAATAAGGTTTGTCTGTTATCAGGTGTTAATTTGATGATTTTTTTCACATCATTAATAAATCCCATATCTAGCATTTGATCCGCTTCGTCTAATACTAAATGATGCATGTGATTCAAATCGATAAAACCTTGTTTGTGTAAGTCTAAAAGTCTTCCGGGAGTAGCGATTAACACATCAATACCGTTTTTTAATTCGTTTACTTGTGGCACTTGATTAACCCCGCCAAAAATCACTAATGATTTAACATTGGTATATTTTCCGTAGGTTTTGAAACTTTCGTCAATTTGAATTGCTAATTCACGAGTAGGAGTTACTACTAGAGTTCGAATGTGTTTTGCTTTTTTTGCCGAACCTACAATTCGATGAATTAAGTTTAAAATAGGAATAGCAAACGCACCTGTTTTTCCAGTTCCGGTTTGCGCACAAGCCACTAAGTCTTGTCCCAATAAAATTTCGGGGATTGCTTGTTCTTGAATTGGCGTTGGATTAGAATAACCTTCTTCTTCCAAAGCTTGTTGAATATTGTTGTAAAGTTTTAAATCGTTAAATGTCATATAAAATAATTAGTCCAGTTGCATAGTAGCAATAGGGTTACAAAGGTAGTGTTATTTTATTAAACTTGATTTTTGAAACGTTATTCCGCTTTTGCTTTCATGAAATCGGTAATCATTGCGGCAATTAATTTACCGGTTAAATGATTGTTTTTAGAATCATCTAATTCTGGAGCGCCTTCACAAATATGTAAATAAGAAGCATTGGCATGTTTACCCATAAAGTAAATGTAATGGCGTGCTTTGTCAATACTTAATCCGCTTAAAGTCATAGCACTACTAGGAATTCCAGGAAGCGCATCTAAATCTAATTCAATACCAAAGGGCTCATTTTTAATGAATTCAAGCGCATTTTCTAATTCGACTTCAAATTTCTTTTCCCTTTTTACTTCTAGTTCTTCGTAAGTAACAAATTTAACTCTCGTTGTTAGTTCTTTCAACGTATTGAAAACACTTTTAGAAACAAAATTTTCATGCAATCCAAAAACAAAATATTTTTTCAAAAAACCATCTTCGTAGGCATAGCTGAATCCATTTCCTGAATGGCGACCTTCTAAAATTCTAAAATCGGTATGCGCATCAAAATTAATTGCATTGACTGGTTTTCCTTTCGCTAAAGCAAGGCCTTTAATATTTCCGTAGGCGTTATTATGTCCGCCACCAATAATAATTGGAATTTTTCCCGCTTTACAGATTTGGTGAATAACGTGGGATACTTCTTTATCTATTTTTTCAACTAGTTCAAAAAGTTTTTTTCGGTCTTCTTTATTTTTTGGTTCTAATGATTGTGCGATAGCTTGTTCTTGGTCAAAATTTAAATGTCCGAGTACTAATAAATCACTTCCTTTACAAAACTTATTGTGCTGAATATTGACTAAACTCTTTAAGGTGCTTTCATAAGCCGAAGCGGTACCTGTTCTACCTAAATTTGCTTTAACACCAATATCTTCTGGAAGACCAATTAATACAAATTTAGCTTCGGAAGTTACTATATAATCAAAAGCATTCGTGTCTTTTGGTATGGTATTTATTTTTTCTCCAAATTTAATTTCGCCACTTCTGTGACTTGTAATTTTAGCTAACTCAAAAGGAGTAAGAATAGATATATTTTCCATAAAAAGGTTAAAAATTGCCCTCCCAAATGTACTATTTTAAAATAAAAATCGTTATATTTTTATAAATTTCTTTTTTTAATTGTAAATTTGAACAACTAATTTTTTAACCTACATAAATTATGGAAAGTAATTCAAATAATTCAGGCTTAAAGGCAGCAGTAGTTGTTTTGGCTTTATTGCTATTAGCAAGTATTGGCTATATCTATAAAATAACATCGGACACCAAAACTACAATAACTGAATTAACTTCTGAAAAAGATACTTTAGCCGAAGAGTTAAAAGCTAAAATTGCAGAATACGATTTAATGCTTGCGGATAATACAGCTCTTAAAGATGAAATTCAGGCAGAACAAGCTAAAATGGTTGCACTTTTAGAACAAGTTGAAAAATCTAAAGGAGATGCAGCAGCAATGGCTAAATATAAAGGCGCTTATTTAAAGTTAAAAGGCGAAATGGATAATTTAGTAGCTGAAAATAAATTATTGAAAGAACAGAATGTTACTTTAACTTCTAGTTTAGATAGCACCAAAGTGGTTTTAGATGATGCTAAGAAATTTAACGATACCTTGTTAGTTCAAAATGAAGGATTGACAAAAACAGTTGAGAAAGGTTCTAAACTAGCTGTTTTAAATTTGAAAGTATTCGCTGTAAAACAAAAAAGTTCAGGAAAACAAATTGAAACAGATAAAGCCGGGCGTGCTGACAAATTGAAAGTAAGTTTTTTAATCGCTGAAAATCAAATTGCAAAAACCGGTAGCAGAGAATATTATGTTCAAATTATCGACAGTAAAAATAATATCTTGGGCGAAAAGAAAACGATACCAGCTGGAGATAAAACATTGACTTATAGCTTTATCTCAACTGTGAAATATGAAAATAAAACAGTTCAAGTTGATGAAGAAGTAACTGGAAAAGATTTTGCTGCAGGAACTTATTTTGTAAATGTATTTGATAAAAATTCAGAATTAGTTTCAAAAACAAGTTTTACATTGCGTTAATATATTTTCCAATATAAATAAATTAAAATCCTGAGGTAATTTACTTCAGGATTTTTTTATATGAATTTAGTTATATAATTACCAATTCCAACCGCTGATATGGTAAGTATTACCGAAGTAATTATATAAATATATGCAGAAAATTGGTTGCCGTTTTGAAACAAATTATAATTTTCAACCGCAAAGCTTGAAAAAGTGGTAAACCCACCACAAAATCCAATGATTAAAAGAAATTTTAATGGCTGATTTTCAGGATAATATTTAGCTAAAATACCAATAAAAATACCAATAAGTAAACTCCCAAAAATATTAATTACTAAAGTACTAATAGGGAAGGAGCCTTGAAAATATTTTGAAGCGAACCAACCCGATAAATAGCGTAATATACTGC
>JAGOAL010000044.1 GCA_017983975.1 Flavobacterium sp. | reverse complement strand
AATGTATGCAGAGTGTATGTGGAGTGTATGTGGAGTGTATGTGGAGTGTATGTGGAGTGTATGTGGAGTGTATGCTAGAAGTATACAAACAGTATATAAAAGGTATGTCAAAACTAATGAAGTACAAAATTTCGTTAATAATAGAACATTATTTTATGTAAAAGAAATACGTTCTATTATTTTAAAAAATAGTAGTAAAATTTGTGCGTAATAAACACTTTTTTTTTTACTTTCGTAACCTAATTTATTTTTATGAAATCATCGTCTAAAGTAATAGTGTTGGTACTTTTTTTCTGTACAATGCCTATTTTTTCTCAATTTAATGTAAACAACATGTCTCTTGAGGCAGGGTATGGCTATACGGGAGCAATTAAGCCCTATTATAAAGGTTTTAAATCTAACTTTTCAGGAATGAATCACTTTAATGTTGGGATTAGATATATGTTTACCGAAAAAATAGGAGCAAAAGTATCTTATAAATTTGATCATTTTGTAAATGATCCAGGAGGCGATGTTGGAATTACTTATAATACACTTTCTGTTTCGGGTATCTATAATATTGGGAAACAATTTGGTTTAACGTATTTAACTAGAGATCGTTTAGGTGTTAACGCTCACGTTGATGCTGGAGTAGCTTTTGCGTATATGATTGGACAAAATGAATATGAAAAAGTAGGAGTAATTGGTATAGGGATCACGCCGATGTATAACATCTCGAATAAATTTGCTCTAACGGCCGATTTTACGCATAACATCACCATGAAGCAACACTATGGTTTTGACGGAGTATTATTGGATCCAGAATACAAACCACAATCTGGAAGTTTTTATAACTTTTCTTTCGGAATCATCTTTTATTTAGGTGAAAACAGATACCACTCCGATTGGTATTAACCGTTTAAAAACTCATATTCCGATGACCCTAATAAACGCTTATTTAATTGAAGAGAATCTAAAAACTATTCATAGTTTTGAAACTTTCGGTACAGAAAATTCAATGACCTTTTCAATAATAGGAAAAGCAAAATCGGCCAAAGAAGCAGTTAAAGAAATTCCGTTTTTAAAGCCTAATCTTATTATTGTTAGTGCATCAAAAGAGAATATAATCGATTTTGAAATACTGAGCAATATCGATTTCTTGGAAGCCAAATTTATTTTTATTGGCACAAACGAAAAAGAAGCCTATCAAGCATTGAAATACAATGCGGTTGACTTTCTATTAAAACCAATTAATTTTGAAGAATTTGGCACTTCATTGAAAAAAGTAATGCATCATTTTGAAAGAGATTTAGCCTATTTACAAGTGCTAAACGGATGTAATAGTGAGTGGTTATCACAACCAGCCAAAGACTTTTTTATTGTTTCTTCAGTAGATAAAATTGAAATCATCAATTTTACTGATGTGCTATACTGTAAAGCCGATGGTAAATACACCGAGTTTTTTCTGCAAAATGGAGACAAAATAGTATCGTCAAAAAACATTGGAGAATACCAGAATATTTTTCCAAGTGCCAGTTTTTTTAGAATTCACAATTCGAGTTTAGTCAACGTGCATAAAATTCTCCGAATCAATAAAAAAGATGGTTTGTATTGTGAATTTAAAAATGGTGTTGATTTACCAGTGGCCAAACGAAAAGAAAAAGAATTTTTGAAATACTTAAGGGTAAATTAATTCTTTTTTAATACGTTTTTTAGTAGCCAATATCCGTGCAACACAATAAACGGCCACACAATTCCTAAATGTATTTTAGTAAGCATATACACTAAATAAAGTGCTAAACACCCTAAAATAATTTTACCCAACAAAATGGTTTTAGAGTTGTTTTCTTTCCAATAGTACCAAGCATAAATCAAGAATAATGGATTGAATAATAAAATATTGTAATTCCATAATAGTTCTTCGTGCAACGAATATAATCCAACCAAGGAGAAAAAGAGGCCAAGTAATCCAGCCATTGTAAAGTAGATGATTGGAATCCATTTTTTTCCAAAAAGCGCCAATAGTAATAACACTCCAATTAATGAATAAATAGAATTCAACCAGTTGAACGGAACCGATGTTGGTCGAGTTTTTAATACGGTGGTATTTGATTTTTCAATTGGCTTACCATTAACCTTAGTTTTTGATAACGCAGATTCAAATTCGTAAGGCAAAAATAATCGTGATGCGGGTTCATCTACTTTAGTGCCAAAAATAATTTGAATGCCTAATTTCATATAAAAATCAGACATATACGGATATAAAAGTTCTCTATACGATTGATCTGAAGTAGCCGATTGTATGTATTCCTTTCCAAGCGTATTATTTATTTTATCAACCACCATTGTTGTGCAATTTCGATCAATAAATTTATACGTATAAAATCGTTCGTCGCTGTAAACAGAAGCATTAAGTTGTTCAAATAATTGTTTGACTTGAATAGGGGTAAGCGCTAATTCTTGCTCAATAATTGCTCTATTTTCTGCCTGGTAATTGTAATAAAAATCAATAAAACTTTCGTTAGTTATAAAATATTGTAAATCACCTTTTACAAATCTCCCGATGAAATTTGGCGTACTAAAATCAAAAGCACCATAATTATACACCACATCAAGACCTGAAACTTTATCCTGAATACGAATCGCCGTATGTCCATACATTGCATACGATTCCGGACCAGTTCCACATGTTAATATACTAACTTTTGCTTGCTCAGAAAGAGATAAATTTTGGGAAAATCCATTAAAAGAAACTAAAACAAGTAACGTGAAAAGTAGTTTTTTAATCATTTTATGTAAGTCTTTTTTCTATTTTCTTATTTCTTTTCTTTTGCTCTAAAATCATCTAAACAATTCCCAATCCACTTTGAGTGAAAAAATATTAGAATACAACGCAGCACTTTGGTCGCCTAAATCGGTTAGTGCATAATCCACTTGAATGCCTCTATATTTAAATCCTAAGCCAATATTGGGTTGGAAACTGACTTTTTTTGAATTGTCAATTTGTGTAATCTGTTGAAAATTACCCACTCCACCACGAAGATAAACCAAATCTAAATAACCAAATTCAAGACCTAATGCAGGGTCGATACTTACTGCGCTAGTTGAAATGATGTCGTTAGTTTGTGCAAATTGCATGTTCAAATTAGCCGCTGCTAAAAGACTATAGTCGTAGCGAATAATCCATTTTTTAGACATGCCCAATTGCGCTTTAGGTAGCGTAATTTCGCTTGTTTCTGGTAATTCCTGATTTTCGCCCGGAATTGCATCTGCTATGGCTTTATATTTTTCTTGATCAATAGTCCAAGTATTGTAAGTTGTAGTAATATCGCGAAGCATTAACCCAAATTTCCAATCTTCATCATCACTTATGTATTGAATTCCTATATCAAAACCAAACCCCCAAGAATTTGCAAAATCACCAATAATTCTTCGAATTACTCTAGCATTTACACCATAGTTTAAACCATCGATGGGTAAACTCCGTGCATAAGAAACAGTCAAACCATAATCGGCAGTTGAAAACAAGGAGATGCGGTTATAATCAATATTACCTTCGCTATCTATTAATTGAGTGGTGTTTAAAATGTCATCTACCCCAAAACGAATTAATGAAATGCCAACGGCACTTCGATCGTCAATTGGCATCGCAAAGCCCGCATAATCAAATTGGGCAATATTCGCAAAATAATTGGCATGCATCAAAGCAAACTGCTTGTCTTTTATATGCATCAAACCCGCCGGATTCCAATACCCCGAATTCACATCTTGTGTATGCGAAACAACCGCATTTGACATTCCTAAGGCAGCAGCATCAACACCAATATTCATAAACTCATTCGAATATTTTCGAACAGTTTGTGAATAGCTTACAGTGGTTAAACAACAGATAAGAAGGAAAAGGGTCTTTTTCAATGCCTATTTTTTTACAAAGATGATATAAATTTCTTAATTACTAAACTCTAAATGTATTAAGTTATTGTATTACATTTGCTGTAAAATATTTTTAGTTATTTTTGAGTTGACCAAATACTTATTCTCATATGCAAATTAAAAAACACATCCCAAACGCAATTACCCTGTTAAACCTTGCTAGTGGTTTATTAGCTATTATTGCTATATTTAAAGGGTATTATGACGAAGCTTTTCTATTTGTTTGTTTGGGTATTTTCTTTGATTTTTGGGACGGTTTTTTCGCTCGAAAGTTTAAGGTTTCGGGTGAATTAGGGTTGCAATTGGATTCATTAGCCGATGTAGTTACAAGCGGAGTAGTTCCTGGTTTAATGATATTTAAATTATTATTAGATATTCAGGAAGACAGCACTTCTGTTTATTATTTGACAGAAGAGTATTATTACATGGGATTTGTACCTTATTTAGGTTTCATCATCACCTTAGCCTCTGCTTATCGATTGGCGAAATTTAATATTGATACCCGTCAAACCGATTCATTTATTGGGTTACCAACGCCTGCAAATGCATTGTTTATTATGAGTATTCCTATGATTCAATTTGACGGAACACATGAGTGGTTAGTTAATGCTTTGTTCAATCCTTTTGTCTTAATTATCATAAGTTTTGTTAGTGCTTATATGTTAAATGCTGAAATTCCATTATTTTCATTGAAAATCAAAGATTTTAGTTGGGATAAAAACAAATTGCAAGTTTTCTTTTTAACAATAGCTGCTACTTTGTTATTGTTTTTAGGTTTCACCGCCTTACCAATTATAATTTTACTTTATGTTGTGTTATCGGTGATAAACAATACGTTTTTGGTTAAAAATTAATGGCACACCCGGTTAAAAGGAGACGAGTTATCAAAAAAAGGAAATCGCGTTTTTTCGGAAAGTGGTTTACTGCTATTTTTTCTTTGTTTTTAATGCTAATTATTGGTGTTGGAATCTATAAATTTCGAGATGGTTTTTTGTATTATCTCGGATTTAAAACCAACAAATATGACAATGAATTAGCTGCCGATGAACGAAAATTAGCCGATATTAGAATCTATGAAGTATTACACAAACACGACAATAAAGCTATAGGATTTGATGTTTCGGAATACCAAGGCGAAATCAATTGGGAACAAACCTATCATATTGAAGAAGCATTTGAATTGTCTTATGTTTTTATTAGGGCTACTGCCGGAAAAGATAGGATAGATTCGCGTTTTGAAGAAAATTGGAAAGGTGCAAAAGCACGGCAATTGATTCGAGGTGCTTATCATTATTATCGACCTAATGAAAATTCCAAAGAACAAGCTACCAATTTCATCAAAAATGTTACGCTTCAAAAAGGGGATTTACCGCCGGTTCTAGACATCGAAAAATTACCTAAAACACAGTCGGTTGCGCGGTTAAAAGTCGGTTTACGCAATTGGTTAACTGCAGTTGAAAAACACTATGGAGTGAAACCAATTATCTATTCAGGTGAAAGTTATTACAAGGATTTTTTAAAAGAAGAGTTTTCAGCATATCCGCTTTGGATTGCCAATTATAATTTTTGGCGCAATGATTTAGAATCAGATTGGCAGTTTTGGCAATTCACCGAAAAAGCAAAAATAGAGGGGATTGATGCAATGGTAGATTTAAATATTTTTAATGGGGATAAAAACGATTTATTAAAAATAGGGTTGAAATAATATTATGGTTTTTTGAACCAAAGTAAAACTAAGATAGCGCTGAAAAGTATCACAAAAGCCAGAATTGATTTCCAATTTGCAAAGTTTATTGTCCAGCCCATCCAAGCAATACGTTTAGGCGGAAATAATCGGTTATCTTCTTTGTTGTAATAGAAACTGCCCCATTTCCAATTCGCAGGATCTTTGTGCCATTTTTCTAAAGTTTCTAGACTAGGCTTGTTCATGGATTATAAATTCGGCAGATGGTTTTCATCTAATAAAAGGGTAACTTCCTCTTTAAGTAAAGGCAAATGATTTGTAATTATTGCCCAAATAGTTTCATCAGAAATATTATCATAGGCATGAATGACTTGGTTGCGTAACCCAATAATTGCATTAGCATCTTTTATTTTGGATGAAAAAGAAGGATCTCTTTTAATTATTCGATTTGTAGCTTCACCAATAATCTCCATATTTCTTTCTACTGCTCTCTTTCGCATTAGATTTTTTTTGTAATCAAAAAAATCCTTTTTTTCATGAATAAAATAGCTTTCAATTTCTTCAATAGCTATTTTAATATCATATAACCATTTGAGTATTCTCTCATCCATAAATCAGGGATTTATTTTTATTGATTGAATTGATAAGATATGGATTCTTTAAAGTTTGTTCTTCAACTAAATCAATTTCACGTTCAAACAAATTCTTTAATTGTTCTTTTAAGTCTAAATAATTAATGAAATAATCTTTTAAATCAAAGGTTTTGAATTTGACTAAAAAATCAATATCACTCGTATTATTAAAACTATCATTTGTTGCTGAACCAAACAGATATAATTTCTCAACTTGGTGCGTTTCACAAAGTATTTCAATTTTCTTTTTATGTTGTTTGATGGAAAGCATAGTCAAAGGTAGTAAATATTAGATTTCTATATCCACTTTTGGTGCATTGAAGTCAATTTTCGTTTTGCGTAATTCAAAATTCTGACCTAAATAAACTCTACGAACCATTTCATCTTCCACTAATTCTTCTGGTTTTCCAGCTTTTAAGATTCCTCCTTCAAACATTAAGTAGGTTTTATCGGTAATGGCTAAAGTTTCTTGCACATTGTGGTCGGTAATTAAAATTCCGATATTTTTATTTTTTAATTGGGCAACAATGCGTTGAATATCTTCTACCGCCACAGGGTCAACCCCTGCAAAGGGTTCGTCTAATAAAATAAATTTGGGATCTGTTGCTAAAGCACGTGCAATTTCAGTACGACGACGCTCACCACCTGATAATAAATCGCCACGATTAGTTCGAATATGTTCCAAAGAAAATTCAGCAATTAATTCTTCCATTTTAGCAATTTGTGCTTCTTTAGAAAGTGTAGTTAATTGCAAAACACTTAAAATATTATCTTCAATACTTAGTTTTCTAAAAACAGAAGCTTCTTGTGCTAAATAGCCAATTCCGTTTTGTGCACGTTTGTACATTGGGAAATTAGTAATATCCATATCATCAAGATAGATATTTCCGCTATTTGGTTTTACTAAACCTACAATCATATAAAACGAAGTGGTTTTTCCGGCACCATTTGGACCTAATAAACCAACGATTTCCCCTTGATTTACTTCAACGGAAATTCCTTTTACAACACTTCTTTTTTTATAGGTTTTTACTAAATTTTCTGCTCTTAATTTCATTTTTTTTAATTTGTCAATTAGACAATGAGGCAATATGTCAATATTTTAATATTTTGTAAAAATAAGAAATAAAGTGTCAATTAGACAATTTGTTAATGTGCTAATTAATTGTTAATTGTGTATTGGCACATTAACTCATTGGCTCATTTTCCAAAGCTTCCCAAAACTCATAAGCACGTCTCAAATGGGGAATTACTATAGTTCCACCAACTAATGTTGCAATACCCATAGCTTCCATCATTTCTTCTTTGTTAACACCGTTTTTATAGGCAGTTTCTAGATGGTATTTAATACAATCATCACAACGCAATACCGCCGAAGCAACCAATCCTAATAGCTCTTTAGTTTTAACATCTAAAGCACCTTCCATATAGGCATTGGTATCTACATTGAAAATGCGTTTAATCACCTTATTATTATCAGCAAGTAACTTTTCGTTCATTTTAGAACGATAATCATTGAATTCTTTTACTAAATCTGCCATGAATTTATGCGTTTAATTGTTCTTTTTCTTTGTTTTTTAGTACTGCTGCACTGATAAAAATACTTATTTCATATAACACCAATAGCGGTATCGAAACAATAACTTGACTTACAACATCGGGCGGTGTTACAATAGCAGCAACTATTAATATTAATACAATTGCATATTTTCGGTATTTTCTTAGAAAACTTGGTGTTACTAATCCTACTTTAGATAAGAAATAAATGATAATTGGCATTTCAAAAATTAATCCGCAAGCAATTACCGAAGTTTTTATCATACTAATGTATGATTGAATGTTGATATCGTTTTTAATTTCTGGACTTACAGTAAAAGTGGCAAAGAAATTAATTGACATCGGTATGATGATAAAATAGCCAAATAAAACTCCTAAGAAAAATAATAAAGAAGCAATAGAGACAAATGCTTTAGTATATTTTCGCTCTTTTTCATATAAAGCCGGACTAATAAATTTCCACAATAACCATAGTATATAAGGAAAAGCAATAATAAATCCTGCGGTTATGCAAGTCCAAATTAACAAAGAAACTTGCCCTTCAATTGCGGTGTTTTGAATATTAAAAGGTAATTCGGTAACACAAAAAGATTCTGAAAGATCTAACTGGGTAGATAATTCACAAAATAGGCGATAGGTAACAAAGTTAATATTTTTAGGTCCAAATATAATTTCGTTGAAAATAAAATCGCTAAAAAAGAATGCCACAGTTGCACAAATTAAAATGGCAGCTGAGCTTCTAACTAATAACCAACGCAATTCTTCAAGATGGTCTAAAAAAGACATCTCACCCAAATTCTTTTTTGCCATTATACAATTCCTTCTTTTAAAATATCATGTAAATGTAAGATACCTTTATATTCATTATTATCAATCACTACTAATTGAGTGATGGCATTATTTTCCAAAACATCTAAAGCTTCTGAAACTAATAAAGTTGAGCTAATATGTTTCGGGTTTTTGGTCATAATATCTTTTGCCGTTAAATCAGAAAAAGTATCACGATTATTCAACATTCTTCTAATATCACCATCAGTAATAATGCCTATAACTTGATTGTTTTCAATAACAGCGGTTACTCCTAAACGTTTCTCAGAAATTTCCATAATCACTTTTTTAATAGAAGCATCTGGCGAAACCATAGGCGTATGTGTAGTGTCTAACATGTCTTTTACACGAAGTAACAATTTTTTTCCTAAAGCACCACCCGGATGATAAACCGCAAAATCTTCACTTTTAAAATTGCGAAGTTCCATTAAACAAACAGCTAACGCGTCACCTAATACCAATTGGGCAGTGGTACTATTTGTAGGTGCTAAATTGTTTGGACAAGCCTCACTTTCTACATGCGCATGCATAATATAATGTGATTCTTTTCCTAGAAATGAGTTTTTATCAGCAGTCATGCCTATTAAGGTGTTGCCAAATCGTTTTAATAAGGGTGCCAATACTTTAATCTCTGGACTATTGCCGCTTTTTGAAATGCAAATAACAATATCTTCGGGTTGAACCATTCCTAAATCGCCATGAACCGCTTCTGCAGCATGTAAAAATAAAGAAGGGGTTCCGGTAGAATTTAAGGTGGCTACAATCTTTTGAGCAATTAAAGCGCTTTTTCCAATTCCTGTTACGACCAATCTGCCTTTGGTATTATATATTTCAGTCACACTTTTTGCAAAGTCTTCATCTAAATAATTGACAAGGTTTTCGATGCTTTTACTTTCTGATAAAAGCGTCTTTTTTGCAGTAGCTAAAATGGTTTCAATTGTACTCAAAATAGAAATATTAAAAAATTTGTTTGTGTAAAAGAAAATCGTATCTTTATGTTTGCAAATTTAGGTAAAATCATATTAATAGAGAATGAATCCACACGAAATTGATTTACATAAAGAATTAAAGAAATATTTTGGCTTTAATCAATTCAAAGGTCTTCAAGAACAGGTAGTTAAAAGTATCATTACAGGAAATAATACTTTTGTTATTATGCCTACTGGTGGCGGAAAATCACTTTGCTATCAGTTGCCTGCATTGGTTTTAGAAGGAACTGCAATCGTAGTTTCGCCGCTTATTGCTTTAATGAAGAACCAGGTTGATGCTATTCGAAGCTTAAGTTCTGTAACCGGAATTGCTCATGTGTTAAACTCTTCTTTAAATAAAACCGAAGTAAATCAAGTTAAAAAAGACATCACTTCAGGTGTAACTAAATTGCTATATGTCGCTCCAGAATCATTAACAAAAGAAGAATATTTACAGTTTTTAAACGAAGTTAAAATTTCATTTGTTGCTATTGATGAAGCGCATTGTATTTCAGAATGGGGACATGATTTTAGACCCGAATACAGAAATTTACGAAATATTGTGCGTCAATTAGGCGATGTGCCGATGATTGGTTTAACGGCAACTGCCACTCCAAAAGTACAAGAAGATATCTTGAAAAATTTGGACATGCCCGATGCTAATACGTTTAAAGCCTCATTTAATCGTCCTAATTTATATTACGAAGTACGTACAAAAACTAAAAATATTGAATCAGATATCATTCGATTCATCAAACAACACAAAGGAAAATCGGGAGTTATATACTGTTTAAGTCGTAAAAAAGTGGAAGAAATTGCACAGGTTTTACAAGTAAATGGTATTAGCGCGGTTCCTTATCATGCTGGTTTAGATGCAAAAACACGAGCAAAGCATCAAGATATGTTTTTGATGGAAGATGTAGAAGTTGTGGTTGCCACTATTGCTTTTGGAATGGGAATCGATAAACCAGATGTGCGTTTTGTTATTCATCACGATATTCCAAAATCATTAGAAAGTTATTATCAAGAAACGGGTCGTGCTGGAAGAGATGGTGGCGAAGGTCATTGTTTAGCCTACTATTCTTATAAAGACATCGAAAAACTAGAAAAATTCCTTTCAGGCAAACCCGTAGCCGAACAAGAAATCGGTTTTGCTTTGTTGCAAGAAGTGGTTGCTTATGCCGAAACATCTATGTCGCGACGTAAATTTTTACTACATTATTTTGGTGAAGAATTTGATGATGTAGATGGCGATGGTGCAGATATGGATGATAATGTTCGTAATCCAAAATCGAAAGTAGAAGCAC
>JAGOAL010000060.1 GCA_017983975.1 Flavobacterium sp. | reverse complement strand
GTTGCTTTTGCAATGAATGCTGTATAGTCGTGAACTTGTCCGAATTTCCCTGGATATTGAAGAATAGCTCCAAAAAAGTCAGTTGAAAAATCAAATGTTTCATGATTTCCAACTACTAATTCTATAATAAGTGGTGTAGAACGCGTTTGTAAAACAGATAATGTTTGAGGTAAAATTTCTTCTGAAACAAAGAATTTAGAAACATTATTTTTCTTTTGATCTCTTGTTCTAACATAAAACAATAAAGTCATTGCTTCAGCTGCAGCTGTTCCTTCATCTAATAAAGAAGCATTTGCAATTTCCATTCCAGTAAGTTCAATAACCGTAGTTTGGTAATTTAAAATGGCTTCTAAACGACCTTGCGCAATTTCCGCTTGATACGGTGTGTATGCAGTGTACCAACCTGGATTTTCAAAAACATTTCTTTGAATTACTGCAGGAACAATTGCTGGATGATAACCTAATCCAATATATGATTTGAAAACTTTATTCTTTTTTCCTAATTCTTGAATATGATTTAAATATTCATATTCAGTCATAGGTTTTTCCAGATTTAGTTCGTTTTTTAAACGAATATCTGTAGGAATAGTTTCGTAAATTAATTGATCTACTGAATCAACTCCAATAGTTTTTAACATGTGGTTTAGGTCGTTTTCACCAGTTCCAATGTGTCTTAAAGCAAAAGCATCTGTTTTCATTTATATATAAAAATAGGTTGTGTTTAAATTTGATACAAAAGTAATTATTAATCTGCTAAAATTAATTGCTTTTCAGTTGAATTTTTGCGATTTTTATCAACTAAAATAGCTTGTTATTAACACTTTCATTATTTTTGTTGAATGTTAGTTTTAAAACAAATTTTCGATTTATACATCAAAAGTAGTTTACATGTTGCTTTTGCCATTTTCTCCTTTGTAAAAGTAGTAGAACTTTCGTTAAACATTTCTTCTAACGTGTTTTTAGAAGTAGCAATTTTTTCTGGAAGTGTTTTGGGTTATACGGTTTTAAAATATTACGAATTTTGGAAATCCACTAAGTTTTTAATACATAAAAATAAATCTGTTTTAGGAATTACAATAGTTGCATTTTTAACATTTGTAATTTGCTTCTTTCAATTAAAATTTAGTTTTCAAATAGCATTTTTACAAATCTTTTTTTTGGTTGTATTGTATCCGTTTTTACGAAAATATTGGTTTTTAAAAATAGCTGTTGTGAGTTTTTGTGTCACTTATGTGGTGAGTTACATTCCAACTTTAAATATGAAAATGTTGTTTTTTTACGATACGATTTTACAAGTCAAATTATTTTTTCTGATATGCGCGTTGTTAATTCCATTTGAAATTTATGATTCGCAGCATGATGCAATAACCTTACAAACGATTCCTCAAAAATTTGGTGTAAAAAAAACAAAGTATTTAGGTTACTTGTTTTTAATTTGTTTTTGCATTCTCAGTTTGCTATTACGCTATGAAATTCTTGATATTGTAATAGCAATAATAATTGGACTATTTATTAGATTTTCTTCCACAAAAAATAGCAAGTATTATACTAGTTTTTGGGTGGAAAGTATTCCTATTTTGTGGTGGTTGTTAGTTTTGATTTTTAATTAAATCAACCCAGCTCTTTTCAACAAAGCATCTGCATTTGGCTCTTGACCTCTAAAGTTTTTGTATAATGTCATTGGATGCTCGGTGCCGCCTTTTGACAAAACATTTTCTTTAAATTTGGTCGCGACTTTTTTATTGAAAATGCCTTTTTCTTGGAAATAGGCAAACGCATCAGCATCTAAAACTTCTGCCCATTTATAACTATAATATCCTGAAGAATAGCCGCCCTGAAAAATATGTGAAAAAGAAACACTCATACAATTTTCTGCAACATCTGGAAATAATGACGTGTCGCCCATAGCTTGTTTTTCAAACGATTTTATGTTATCAATAGGTTGGTTTTTCCCATGATATTCCATGTCTAATAAGCCAAAACTCAATTGTCGTAAAGTCGCCATTCCTTCTAAGAAACTTGCCGATTCTTTAATTTTCTCCACATATTCTTGTGGAATAATTTTACCTGTTTTATAATGTTTTGCAAATAAAGCCAAGGCTTCTGGTTCGTAACACCAGTTTTCCATTACTTGAGACGGTAATTCTACAAAATCCCAAAACACTGAAGTTCCAGAAAGGCTAGGGTAGGTGGTATTCGCTAACATGCCGTGTAATCCGTGACCAAACTCGTGAAACAACGTTGTAACTTCATTAAATGTTAGTAATGAAGGTTTTGTAGCAGTCGGTGGCGTGAAATTACACACATTAGAAACGTGAGGTCTTTCATTTGTTCCGTCTTTAATATATTGAGGTTTAAAAGAGGTCATCCAAGCACCATTTCTTTTGCCTTTTCTTGGAAAAAAATCGGTATAAAATATCGCAACTAAATTCTTATTCTCATCTAAAACTTCGAAAGTTTGCACATCGGAATGGTATTTATCAATGTCAAAAACTTCGTTAAAAGTAATTCCAAAAAGTTTTTCTGCAATTGTAAATGCTCCGTTTAAAACATTTTCTAATTTGAAATAAGGTTTTAAAGCTTCATCATCTAAATTGAATAATTTTTGTTTCAATTTTTCTGAATAATAAGCGCTATCCCATTTTTCTAATTGTTCAATTCCGTCTAATTCTTTTGCAAATGCAGCTAATTGCTCAAATTCTCTTTTAGCAGCGGGTTTGGCTTTTTCTAAAATATCATTTAAAAAAGAAAGAACTTTCGTTGGGTTTTGCGCCATTCGTTCTTCTAAAACAAAATGCGCATGCGTTTCGTATCCTAATAAATTAGCACGTTCATGACGAAGTGCTACAATTTTTTTAGTAATTTTTTCGTTGTTGTATTCGTTATTTTGAAAGGCTTTTTTACCAAATGAAATTGCCATTTCTTTTCTTAATTCTCTTTTTTCAACATAAGTTACAAATGGCATGTAACTTGGAAAGTCTAAAGTGAATAACCAACCTGTTTTATTTTTAGATTTAGCTAAATCAGCTGCAGCTTCTTTAGCGCCTTCAGGCAACCCATTTAAATCCTGTTCATTTGTAATGTGTAATTCAAAATTATTGGTTTCTGCTAAGGTGTTTTCACCAAAAGTCAATTGCAATTGAG
>JAGOAL010000015.1 GCA_017983975.1 Flavobacterium sp. | reverse complement strand
AAATAATTCGTTTTTAAATTTACTTTTGTACAAATTAAATAGTTTATTAATTATGAAGAATTTTACATTTCTAAAACCAATATTTATTTTTTTTTTAATTGGTTTAACAATTACAACAATTAGTAGAATAATTCTATTTTTTATCTTTAAAGAGCGTGTAATTGAAAATGAAAATTATTGGCAAGTATTTACAATAGGAATCCGTTTTGATTTAATTCTACTTTGTTACGTTGCTTTTTTACCAACAGTACTAATTTCATTACTTCCAAATTCTATTTTAAATTACTTTAAAAAGTTTCTAAACAGTTATTTTATATTCTTTTTATTTCTATTATTATTAATGGAGCTAGCAACACTAGATTTTATTAATCAATATGATACACGACCAAATCGTTTGTTTTTAGACTATTTAATTTATCCAAAGGAAGTAGTTGGTACACTTCTTAAAAGTTATTTACCTTCATTAATTATTACTTCTATTTTAATGGGTATTGCATTATTTTTTGCTTTTAAAAAAGGTAAAAATTTATTTTATCCAATTGAAAGCGCTTATAAAACAAAATTATTTTTATTTCCAATAGTTGCCTTTTTCTTGTTTTTTGGAGCCAGAGGAAGTCTAACCTCAAAACGCCCTATTAACGCTAGTAATGCGATATTTTGTTCAGACCAAATGACAAATTCATTAGGTTTAAATTCTCTCTATACAGTTGCATTTGCCGCTTATTCAATTAAAAATGAAGGTGATGTAAAAAAATACGGAAAGATGGATGAATTAGAGGCTTATGCAAGAGTGAAAAAATACATGGATGTTTCTGAATTTATTAATCCTGAAATTCCTTTTTTACATCATGTAAAACCTGATACTATTCAACCAAAATACAATGTTGTTATCTTTTTACAAGAAAGCTTAGGTGCCGAATATGTTGGATGTTTAAACGGATTACCCTTAACTCCAGAATTAGATAAATTAAGCAAAGAAGGTTTATTGTTTACTAATCTATATTGTACAGGAACTCGTAGCGTAAGAGGAATTGAACAAGTAACTTCTGGGTTTCTTCCTAATCCTTCTGAAAGTGTTGTAAAATTAAGTGGTTCGCAACAAGGGTTTTTTACATTAGCGGAAGTTTTTGGTAAACAAAATTATGATACCAGTTTTATATATGGCGGCATGGCAAATTTTGATAATATGGCTTCTTTTTTTAATGGAAATGGTTTTAAAAATATTATTGACGAAACTGATTTTGATGCCGATGGAAAGAAATATGCCATGAAAGGAACTTGGGGATATTCGGATGAAGATTTAGCGGTTAAAGCCAATGAATATTTTAAAAGTTTAGGAAATAAATCATTCTTTTCTTTGATGTTTTCTACTTCAAATCATGAACCTTTTGAGTTTCCAGAAGGTAGAATTAATTTATACGAACAACCAAAAAACACCGTAAATAACGCCATGAAATATGCCGATTTTTCCATCGGAAAATTTTTCGATTTAGCTAAAAAAGAGGCTTATTTTAACAACACTATTTTTGTAGTAATTGCCGATCATAATACAAGAACCTACGGAAAAAATTTAGTTCCAATTAACAAGTTTCATATTCCAGCTTTAATCATTGCGCCTAATGTAAAAAAAGGAATTACCTACGATAATTTAGCAAGTCAAATGGATATTCCATCAACCGTTTTAGCATTATCGGGTATCACAACAAATTCAACAATGCCTGGCCGAAATTTAATTAAATTACCGAAAGGAACTAAAGGAAGAACTATTATGTTATTTCATGAAACCTATGCGTTTCGAGTTGAAAATGAAGTTATTATAATGAATCCAAATGCTAAACCATTACAATTTACCGTAAAAAGTGATACCGAATTAGTTCCTGCTCCATTAAATAAAGAACTAGCAAAAGACGCTTTAGCACACATTATTGCATCCAGCAATTTATATAAAGGAAGAAAATATAGATTAGAATAAAAAAAAAGAGCTGTTAAGCTCTTTTTTAATTTCTAAACTCTTCCATTTCAATAGTAACCGCTTCAACATCACCACCTATTGGCGGATTTAATTTTGAAACCTCAAGTTTTATTCTAGATACCGCCGGAATTTCTGAAAAACATCGGGTAATAATGCGTTGCCCCACATGTTCTAATAGTTTTGAACGAATTGCCATTTCTTCCACTACAATTTTATTCAGTAAAACATAATCAACAGTATCAGATAATTCATCGGTTTGTGCCGATTTTCGTAAATCGGTTTTTATTTCTAAATCTACTCGGTAATCTGATCCTATTTTTGATTCTTCTACTAAACAACCATGATAAGAAAAAGTTCGAATATTATTTAATTTTATAGTTCCCATAACAAGCTTTTTAATTGTTTGTAGTTAATTGTTTATTGTTTTGAAAACTTGCTTCAACCATAAACCATAAACCATAAACTTTTTTTATCTTTGTCAAAAGTAAAAAAAAACAATGTCAACAGAAGAAAAATCATTGAATTTTATAGAACAAATCATTGAAGAAGATTTAAAAAATGGTTTGTCAACAGATAAATTACGTTTTCGCTTTCCACCAGAACCAAATGGATATTTGCACGTGGGTCATGCCAGTGCTATTTGCTTAAATTTTGGCTTAGGAATCGATTATAAAGCGCCAGTAAATCTTCGTTTTGACGACACAAACCCTTCAAAAGAAGAACAAGAATATGTTGACGCAATCAAGCGTGATGTAGAGTGGTTGGGTTTTAAATGGGAAAAGGAATGTTATGCTTCAGATTATTTTCAACAATTATATGATTGGGCCGTAGAATTAATCAAAAAAGATAAAGCGTATGTAGATAGCCAAACTTCGGAAGAAATGGCGCAACAAAAAGGAACTCCTACGCAACCTGGAACTAATTCTCCATATAGAAATCGAACTATCGAAGAGAATTTAGACTTATTTACACGCATGAAAAACGGAGAATTCGAAAAAGGAACTCATGTTTTACGTGCTAAAATTTCGATGGGCGCTAATAACATGTTAATGCGTGATCCTATTATTTACCGCATTATGCACGCGCATCATCACAGAACTGGAAACGATTGGTGTATTTATCCAATGTACGATTGGGCGCATGGAGAAAGCGATTATTTAGAGCAAATTTCGCATTCATTTTGTACGTTAGAATTTTTGCCTCATCGTGAATTGTATGATTGGTTTTTGAATCAAATTTATGATGAAACTAAAGTACGTCCTAAACAAAGAGAATTTGCGCGTAGAAATTTATCACACACTGTAGTTTCTAAACGAAAATTATTGCAATTAGTTGAAGAAAAACACGTTACATCTTGGGATGATCCTCGTATGAGCACCATTTCTGGAATGAGAAGACGTGGTTATACCCCAACATCCATTCGAAATTTTGCTAACACCATTGGAATTGCAAAACGCGATAATTTGATTGATGTTTCGCTTTTAGAATTTTGTGTGCGTGAAGATTTAAACAAAATTGCACCTCGTGTAATGGCGGTTTTAGATCCTGTAAAATTAGTAATTACAAATTATCCAGAAGGACAAGAAGAATGGTTAGAAGCTGAAAATAATCCAGAAGAAGAAGTAATGACTTATAGAAAAGTGCCTTTTTCCAAAGAATTATACATTGAAAGAGAAGATTTTCAGGAAGAAGCACACAAAAAGTTTTTCCGATTAACGTTAGGAACGGAAGTGCGATTGAAAAACGCCTATATTATTAAAGGTGAATCAGTTATAAAAGATGAAAACGGAAATATTACCGAAATTCACGCTACTTACGACGTAGATTCTAAATCAGGAAGTGGAACAGAAGCTAGTCAAAGAAAAGTAAAAGGAACCATTCATTGGGTTTCTATTTCGCACGCAAAAGAAGCAGAAGTTCGTGTGTATGACAGATTATTCACTAATGAAAGTCCAGATAAAGATAAAGAAGTTGATTTTAAAGAATTCATCAATCCAAATTCATTAAAAGTAATTACGGGTTACGTAGAACCAAGTTTAGTTACATCAAAAGAATTAGATCATTTTCAATTTCAACGTTTAGGTTATTTTTGTGTAGACAGAGATTCCACCGCTGAAAAATTAGTTTTTAATAAAACAGTTGGATTACGAGATACTTGGGCAAAAATTTCAGAACAATAAAAATTTCTAGTTTTTTGTCTTGCTGAATTTAGTTCAGCATTAAAATTTATAAATTAAACCTACAAGGTATTTTTCCTTGTAGGTTTTTTATTTTATACAATTTCGTTATTATTATTAAAAACTATAGTAATCTAATTTTTAATAATTAGAAACTTTTAAAAAAGACTTTTATAAGTAAGTTTTAGCGAAATATCTTTTTCAAACAAGGTGTTTTTATACGTTCATCTCAGAAATCGTCTTAAATTAAACGTATTAAGTTTTATGAATAAAAAAAACCGCCAATACTAGAAAATTGACGGTTTTAAAATTGGTTTTTAAAATTTTATGCTTCGCTGGTATCAGAAGGATTAAAATCGGTTGCAGTATTGTCATTTTTTTTCTTGACACGTTTAGGTTGATTTTTCATCGTTTCCCCAATTTGATTACTTGCTGTAAAACTCGCTACCATATTGTTTAACATATCGCTTCCTGCTTGAGGAGAATTTGGTAATAATATTAAATTACTATTTGTATCGGCTCCAATAGCTTGTAAGGTATCATAATGTTGGGTAACCACAATTAAAGCCGAAGCTTCTTGCGAATTAATTCCTACATTGTTTAACACTTCAACACTTTCTACCAATCCACGAGCAATTTCTCTTCGTTGGTCTGCAATACCTTGTCCTTGAAGTTTTTTACTTTCTGCTTCTGCTTTAGCTTTAGCTACAATTCTAATACGTTGTGCTTCCGATTCAAATTCTGCAGCCGTTTTTTCTCTATCGGCAGCGTTAATTCTGTTCATCGCATTTTTTACTTGAATATCTGGATCAATATCGGTTACTAATGTATTGATAATATCGTATCCGTAAGTAGTCATAGATTCGTTTAATTCACGTTTTACCGCAATAGCGATGTCGTCTTTTCTCAAAAACACATCATCTAAAATTAATTTTGGAACTTCGGCACGAACCACATCAAATACATATGCCGTAATTTGATCGTGTGGATATTCTAATTTGTAAAATGCTTCGTATACTTTACTTTGAATTACGTTAAACTGAACCGAAACTTTCATTTTAATAAAAACGTTGTCTTTTGTTTTCGTTTCAATAATAACGTCTAATTGTTGAATTCTAAGATTTACTCTTCCGGCAATTCGATCAATTACAGGAATTTTTAATTGTAAACCAGAACTTCTAATGCTTGTAAATTTTCCAAATCGTTCTATTACAACTGCTGTTTGTTGTTTTACAGTGAAGAAAGAGGAAAAAAGAATAATTAACCCAATAAAAATAATTGGAAACATAATAAACTCCATAATAAATAGATTTTTAGATTTGTTGATTATACGTGGAGTTTTCTAAAAAGTTACAAAAAAACCTCCAATTGGAGGTTTTATAGTTATAAAGTTTGAATAGCTTTCTCTATTCTTTTGATGGTTTCAGTTTTACCAATCATTTCGATAATGTCAAACAAATGCGGCCCTTTTAATGCACCTACTAAACTCAATCGAAGTGGTTGCATTACTTTGCCTAAAGGTTTTGATTTTACTAAATTATAGCTTGCGATTTCATTTATATCATTTTCAAATGCAACGCAATTTTCTAATATTAAAAAAAATAAATTTAATCTTTCTGTTGGATTAGATGTGTCATATTTATTATTTGCTTTTATTTCAATTCTATAATTAGTAAAAAATTCTCTGGTTAGTTTTGAATCCAAACTTGTTTCATAAAATTCTTTTATAAATTTTAAATAATCTTTGTTGTTTAAGAAAATATTTTCATCATAATCTATTAGAATTGATTCAACTACATCTTTTGTTAGATGTTTTTTATAACCTGTTGGAGATTTTTCATCTTTTCTGTTTTCTAAAAAATATGTTTGTCCAAGATTTATTTTTATATTTCCAATTTTTGAAATATTTGTATTCCAAAAATCATATTCTTTTATAGTATTTTCAATAGTTACCGAAGTAAAATCTTCAATAGAATTTAAAACTTCTATTACTTGTTTCATTAATTCTGGTGTTTCCTCTTTCCAGTTCTTAGCAGCTTTTTCATCGTATGAACTTGGTGCTTCAAAGAAATAATCGGCTAAATCCCAAAATTCATTTACAAAATGAGCTCTTTCTTTTATTAAAGAAACAATTTTTGTCATTTCTACAAAGGAGAAATCACATTTTCCTATGCGTTTTATTACTTCTTTTTGAAATGCTTCTGCTAGGCTTTCATCTGTTTGTTTTTGTAAATATTGATGATTGAACCATTTGTTTTTATCTGGATCAAACTTAGCTCCTGCTTTATGAATTCTACTTAAATCAAATTTTTGTACCAAATCTTTTAACGAAAAAATTTCTTCTTCGGTTCCGTCATTCCAACCCAATAAAGCTAAAAAGTTGATAACCGCTTCTGGGAAAAATCCGTTTTCTCTATATCCTGAAGAAGTGCCTTCATCAGTTTTAGCTTCGCTCAGTTCTCCTTTTGCTCGTGTCCACTCTAATGGAAACACAGGAAATCCCATTTTATCACCATCACGTTTGCTTAATTTTCCGTTGCCAATAGGTTTTAAAATCAAAGGTAAATGTGCAAATTCGGGTGCGTTCCAACCAAATGCTTTGTATAATAAAACGTGTAATGGCATTGATGGCAACCATTCTTCGCCGCGAATTACGTGCGAAGTTTCCATTAAATGATCATCTACAATATTCGCTAAATGATATGTTGGCATTCCATCTGATTTAAATAAAACTTTATCGTCTAATAAATTCGTGTCAAATTTTATGTCTCCGCGAATGATGTCTTTCAATTCTAAAATTTCATTTACTGGTGTTTTAAAACGGATTACATAATGTTCGCCATTTGCAATTCTCTCTGCTACTTTTTCACGTGAAACGGTTAATGAATTATCTAATTGTTCTCTAACCGAATGATTATAAATAAAGGTTTTTCCAGCCGCTTCTGCTTCTTTTCGCATAGCGTCTAAACTTTCTGCTGTATCAAACGCATAATACGCCCAACCCGAATTTATCAGTTGGTCAGCATATTGTTGGTACATCGCTTTTCGTTCGCTTTGACGATAAGGTCCAAATTTTTCATTCTTGCCTATGGTTTCATCTGGTGCAATTCCTAACCATTCTAAAGCTTCAAAAATATAAGCTTCTGCTCCAGGTACAAAACGTGTTTGATCGGTATCTTCTATCCGTAAATAAAAAGTTCCTCCATGTTTTTTGGCAAACAAATAATTAAATAATGCGGTTCTAACACCACCTATATGTAATGGCCCTGTTGGGCTTGGCGCAAATCTTACTCTTACAGACATTTCATTAAATTTTAGGCAAAGATACAATTTGAATTTTGATTTTGTAGATGATGGAAGTTGGAAGTTGGATGATGGAAGTAAAAATGAAACCTGAAACAAATCCCAAATGTTAAGTTTCGCAAAAAACCTATTGACTAATCACACAAGATGTTGTAATTTTATCGGTTATAAACAATGTATTAAATTTTGTCAACAGAAAATAGCATTTATTCCAAGCTTGAAGACTTTATAAAGAAGTTTTATACCAATGAATTAATTAAAGGAACGCTTCTTTTCATTGGTCTAGGCTTACTGTATTTTATTTTCACCTTACTTGTAGAATATTTTTTATGGTTACCTACTACTGGCAGAAGTATTTTGTTTTGGTTGTTTATAGGAGTTGAAACACTTTTACTGATTCGATTTATTGCTTTTCCAATTTTCAAGTTAGTAAAACTTCAAAAAGGGATTGATTATGAACAAGCCGCAACAATAATAGGCAATCATTTTTCGGAAGTTCAAGATAAGTTGTTGAATTTTTTACAATTAGCAAATCAAAATCAAAATACTGAATTGATAAGCGCTTCTATAGAACAAAAAGCAGCTTCATTACAGCCTATTCCGTTTTCAAACGCTATAAATTTTGCTAAAAATAAAAAGTTTTTGCCCTATACAATAGCGCCAATTGTATTGCTTATTGCTTTTTTCGTTACAGGAAATTCAGCTGTAATTTCTAATAGTTTAGACCGCGTTGTTCATTTTCAGACCAAATATGCACCGCCAGCTCCATTTGAATTTATTGTTCTGAATCAATCATTAACAGCTCAGCAATATGCCGATTTTACCTTACAAATTAAAACCCAAGGCAAAGTAATTCCTGAAAATGTTGCAATTCAAATAGGTAATGAAAATTATTTTTTAGAAAACACAAAACCTGGCGTTTTTCAATATACCTTTTCAAAACTTACTAAAGATATTGCTTTTTCGCTTCAAGCAAACGGTATTCAGTCTGATGATTATCTATTAAATGTAGTTAATGTTCCTACGATTTCAAATTTCGAAATGACGCTTCGTTATCCTTCTTATTTAGGAAAAAAGTCGGAAACTATTCAAGGAACCGGAAATGCGGTAGTTCCAGAAGGCACAATAGTTACCTGGAAAATTAACGCACTAGCAACGGATAAAATACAGTTTAAAACAAACAATCAACAAAGTAATTTTGCTGCTGCAAATCAACAGTTTTCAATTTCCAGAAAGATTGTGGCAAATCTAAATTATGAAATTATTACTGCTAATAGACAGTGGGAAAACTTTGAAAAACTTTCGTATCAAATAGCTACTATTAAAGATCAGTTTCCTAGTATTTCGGTTCAAACCGCACCCGATTCTCTTAAATTAAAAGCAAAAGTGCTTTTAGGTCAAATTGCCGATGATCACGGTTTATCAAAATTACAAGTGGTTTTTTGTCCTAAGAATAATCCAAAAGCCATTCGCAAAGCAAACTTATCCATAAAAAAACAAGCAGTTGACCAATTTATCTATTCGTTTCCAAACGGATTAGTAATTGATAAGGGTGTAAATTATGAATATTACTTTGAAGTGTTTGATAATGATGTAGTTAATAATTTTAAAAGCACAAAATCGGCTGTTTTTTATCATTATGAACAAACGGAAGAACAAAAAGAAGATCAGCTACTTAAAGAGCAAAACGAAAACATCAACAGCATAGAAAAGTCGCTGCACAATCAAGATAAACAAATGGCAGAACTTGAAAAACTGCAAAAAATAAATAAAGAGAAAACCAATTTAGATTTTAAAGATCAGAAAAAGGTAGAAGATTTTATCAAGCGTCAAAAACAACAAGACGAAATGATGAAAGAATTTACTAAAAAGCTTTCGGAAAATTTAGAAGAGTTTAATCCAAAGAAACAAGATAAAGATAAAGAAGAACTTCTTCGAAGATTAGAAGAGGCTGAAAAACAATCGGATAAAACCGAAAAATTACTTAAAGAACTAGAAGAGCTTTCGAAGAAGTTAGAAAAAGAAGAGCTTTTTGATAAAGCCGATAAGTTAAAGCAAAACGCAAAAAATCAGCAACAAAATTTGGAGCAATTGGTAGAATTGACCAAGCGTTTTTATGTGGAAAAAAAAGCCGAACAATTAGCCGATAAACTTGATAAACTATCGGATAAACAAGAAAAATTAGCCAATAGCGAAAAAGAAAATACCGCTGAAAAACAATCGAATATTAACGACGCTTTTAAAGACATTCAAAAGGAACTTCAAGATTTAGACCAAGAAAATAAAGATTTAAAAGATCCGCTGGACATTCCAAATGACAAGAATGAGCAAGAAGACGTTAAAAAAGACCTTGAAAAGGCATCTGATGAACTCAATAAAAACCAACCTAAAAAAGCGCAACCTAAGCAAAAATCGGCGGCAGCTAAAATGAAAGAAATGAGTCAAAAAATGGCTCAAGCTATGGATTCGGGCGAAATGGAGCAAATGCAAGAAGACGCAAAGTTACTCCGACAAATTTTAGATAATTTATTGGCTTTTTCTTTTGATCAAGAACGATTAATTAAAACAACAAACACAGCGCAAACACGTTCTTTAGAGCTAAATAAAGTCCTTAAAAAACAACAAGATTTAAAACAACAATTCAAACATGTTGATGATAGTTTATTTGCTGTTTCCTCACGAAACCCGCGCATTACCGAAATCATTTTAAAAGAATTGAGCGATGTTCATTATAATTTAGATAAAACGTTAGAATCGTTAGCCGATAACAACATTTCTAAAGGAGCATCACATCAACAATATACACTTACAGCAGCTAATCGTTTAGCCGATTTTTTAAGTAACGTGCAAAGCCAAATGAATATGGATATGCAAGGGCAAGGACAAGGTAAACCAAAACCAGGAAAAGGACAAGGTTCTGGAATGCAATTACCAGATATTATCAAGAAACAAGAAGGGTTAGGCGAAAAAATGAAGGACGGAATGAAACCTGGAGATAAACCCGGAGAACAGCCTAGTGACAAACCGGGAGATGGCAAACAAAAAGGAAAGACAGGAAAAGGAAGTTCGGGCGATGAAAACTCGGAAGGAGAAGGTGGTTCTGAAGGAAATGCTGGAAAAGTGTTAGATATTTTGAAAGAGCAAAGACAGCTTCGCGATGCTTTACAAAAAGCACTTGAGAAAGAAGGTATGATGAATCAAGGAATGAATGCATTACTGCAAATGAAAGATATTGAAAAGCAATTAATCAACAAAGGCTTTAAAAACGAAGTGCTTCAAAATATGCTAAATTTAAAACACGAACTTTTAAAACTTGAAAACGCTATTCAGCAACAAGGCGAAGACACGAAAAGACAATCAAACACAAATGATAAGTCTTTTAATAATAACGCCATGCCGCTTTCAAAGGAGTTGAAAGAATATATTAATAGTGTTGAAATATTAAACAGACAAAGCTTACCTTTGCAACCCAATTTTAATCAAAAAGTTCAAAACTATTTTAAAAAGAATGATTAGTTTTAATTACGAAACAAATTTCGCCTTAGAAAACGAATCTAATTATGAAGATTGGATTACAAGAATAATTTATTCTGAAGGATTTGAGGCAGGCGAAATCAATTATATTTTTTGTGACGACGAATATTTGCATAAAATTAATATGGAATATTTAAATCACGATACACTAACAGATATAATCAGTTTTGATTATTCTGTAGGAAATATATTACAAGGTGATATTTTTATTTCAGTTGAACGAGTAGCTGATAACGCTAAAGATTTTAATGTTACTTTCGACGAGGAATTAAAAAGGGTATTATCTCACGGTGTTTTACATTATTGTGGTTATAAGGATAAATCTCCTAAAGACGAAGCTTTAATGCGTGAAAAGGAAGAAGAAAAAATGAAAATGTTTCACGTGGAACAATAAGTTTGTAAATTATAATTTTTTAAATGTTTCACGTGGAACATAAAAATAAATAAATATGTTTTTAAATCAGTATGATGTAATTGTTGTTGGTGCCGGTCATGCTGGATGCGAAGCTGCTGCTGCTGCTGCCAATATGGGATGTTCTACATTATTGGTGACAATGAATTTACAAAACATAGCTCAAATGTCTTGTAATCCTGCTATGGGCGGAATTGCTAAAGGGCAAATTGTAAGGGAAATTGATGCAATGGGTGGTTATTCAGGAATTGTTTCAGACAAGACGGCTATTCAGTTTAAAATGTTGAATAAATCTAAAGGCCCTGCAATGTGGTCGCCTCGAGTTCAATCGGACAGAATGCGTTTTTCGGATGAATGGCGTAGCATGTTGGAGAACACCCCTAATCTTGATTTTTATCAAGAAATGGTAGCTGGATTACTTTCGGAAAATGGAAAAATCACAGGCGTTAAAACATCATTAGGAGTTTCAATTAAGGCTAAATCGGTAGTATTGACTAACGGTACATTTCTTAATGGATTAATTCATATTGGAGAAAAACAATTTGGCGGTGGTCGAGCAGGTGAAAGCGCCTCTTTTGGAATCACAGAAGATTTAGTACAACTTGGTTTTGAATCAGGAAGAATGAAGACAGGAACTCCACCTCGTGTAGATGGCCGATCATTAGATTTTTCTAAAATGACCGAACAACCAGGTGATGATGTTCCAGAAAAATTTTCCTATTCTAATCTAACCGCTCCTCTAAAAACTCAGCGCTCATGTTGGATGTCATATACATCGTTAGAAGTGCACGATATTTTACGCGAAGGTTTTGATAGAAGTCCTATGTTTAATGGTAGGATTAAAAGTATTGGACCAAGATATTGCCCTTCAATTGAAGACAAAATTAACCGTTTTGCCGATAAAGAAAGACACCAGTTATTTGTTGAGCCTGAAGGATGGACCACATGTGAATATTACATCAATGGTTTTTCAACTTCTTTGCCAGAAGATATTCAATTTAAAGCATTACGTTCGGTGGCTGGTTTTGAAAATGTAAAGTTTTTCAGACCTGGATACGCCATTGAATATGATTACTTCCCTCCTACGCAGTTGCACCACACTTTAGAAACTAAATTAGTAGAAGGATTATATTTTGCAGGTCAAATCAACGGAACTACAGGCTATGAAGAAGCTGCTTCTCAAGGATTAATGGCCGGAATTAATGCGGCTTTAAAAGTGCAAAATCGCGAACCATTTATATTAAAAAGAGACGAAGCTTATATTGGAGTTTTAATCGATGATTTAATTACAAAAGGAACTGAAGAACCATACAGAATGTTTACTTCTCGTGCCGAATATAGAACCTTACTTCGTCAAGATAATGCCGATTTTAGATTAACGCCTAAAGCATTTGAAATAGGTTTAGCCAAAGAAGAACGATTGATTCGAATGGAACAAAAGTTTGCTCAATCAGATGCCATGGTAAATTTCTTTAGAGAAACTAGTTTAAAACCCGAAGAAGCAAATCCTATTTTAGAAGCAAAAGGATCTGCTCCTATGAGTCAGCCTGATAAAATGTTTAAGGTGTTTTCTCGTCCACAATTGGATTTAGAAGATTTTAGAAAGTTTAATAAAGTGGCCGCTTACATTGAGGAGCATAATTTAGATCAAGAAGTAGTTGAACAAGCAGAAATTCAAGTTAAATATTCAGGATATATCGAAAAGGAAAAAAACAACGCCGACAAGTTAACCCGTTTGGAAGACATGATTATTCCATATAATTTCAATTTTGATATTATCCAATCGATTTCAATAGAGGCCAAACAAAAATTAAATAAAATTCGCCCAAGAACAATAGCACAGGCTTCAAGAATTAGCGGTGTTTCGCCAAGCGATATTTCAGTTTTGTTGATATATATGGGGAGATAAAGAAGTATTAAGACCGAAGACTCAAGTATTAAGATTTTTTGTCTTAATACTTAATACAACAATCTTAATACTAAAAATGTTTCACGTGAAACAACTTTGCCAACCCTAATAAAATAAGCTAGTACCATAAAATAAAATAAATGAATTTTTTAGAAGATAAGTGTTTTATTACCGTTAAAGATTTTTCAGTTTCTGGAGAACATTTTTCTTTGTTGTTAAATGAAGAATACCAAATTTTAAAAACACACCCACAACCTACTTTAGATAAATTAGGTTCTTATTATGAATTTGAAGATTATATTTCGCACACCGATGGAAAGCGAACATTCTTTGAAAAAATGTATCATTTGGTAAAGCGAAATGCAATTAAAAACAAAGTTAAATTAATTAATACCCATCAACCTTTAAGAGGTAAAATTTTAGATATTGGTGCCGGAACAGGAGATTTTCTTTTAGAATGCAAAAATCAAAACTGGGATATTTTAGGAATTGAACCTAACGAAAAAGCAAAAGCTACTGCAATTGGTAAAGGAATAACCTTTGGAGAAACCATCGAACAATTAGAAAGCCATTCATTTGATGTAATAACCATGTGGCATGTCTTAGAACATGTTCCCGATGTTGAACATCAAGTTGCCGAAATAAAACGATTATTAAAACCTTCAGGAACAATTATTATAGCGGTTCCTAATTTTAAATCATATGATGCTAATTATTATAAATCCAATTGGGCGGCTTATGATGTGCCAAGACATTTATGGCATTTCTCTAAAATAGCTATTGAAAAATTATTTGAAAAGCAAAACATGAATTTAGCCGAAGTTAAACCAATGTGGTTTGATAGTTTTTATGTGTCGCTTTTATCTGAAAAACACAAAACAGGTAAAATGAATTTTATTTCAGGTTTTTTAATCGGTTTTGTTTCAAATCTCGTCGGAATTTTTAAAAACGAGTTTTCATCACATATTTACATCTTAAAAAACAAATAATCCGCATTTTTAAGCGATTTAAGCGATTTTTTATATCAAGACAACTTCTGAGTTCAATAAAATTAGTTGTTTTGTTTAAATAAACGTATGAAGCTTGTTTTTAATAAATCAAAACTATTATAAACATATTTTGTTATAGCATTTCCTTATAGCGTATTATAAAATAAAAATGTAACTAATTTGCAACTTGATAACTTATTCTTACTTTTACAAAAAATTATAATTATTTACACCAAGATGAAAAAAGCCATTTTAATTTTAGGCGTTGCATTAAGCCTTTTTGCTTGTAACCAAAATGAAGGAAAATCAGGAAGTTTAAAAACAGCTTATATTGATACCGCAGAGATTTTAGAAAAATATGAAAAATTCAAAGCTGAAGACGAAAAATTCAAAGTAAAGTCTCAAGAAATGGGACGTCCATTAGAAGCAAAAGTAAGAGCTTTTCAAGCTGAAGCGCAAAGCTTCCGTCAAAACGCACAAGTGAAAGGACCACAATGGGCACAACAAAAAGGTGCCGAACTTTCTCAAAGAGAACAACAATTAGGAGTTGAGCAAGATGCTCTATTACAACAATTACAACAAGAAGGTGGTGTTTTAAGAGATTCAATTATTAAAGAAGTAAAAGTTTTTATCAAAGAATACGGCAAAAAGAAAGGATATGACTATGTTTATGGTACTGGTGATGCTGCTACAATTTTATATGCTAAAGATACTTATAATATTACGAAAGATGTTTTAAAAGAGCTGAATGACAATTTCAAAGCATCGGATAAAAAATCGGAAAAAACAGAAGATAAAAAATAACATCAAGTCCTGAGTAATCAGGACTTTTTTATTTCTAATGGTTTCGTTATATTTGTTTTTTAAATTTACGCCACATGGAACCATTATCAGCCGCCGCACATTACACCCTTCGATTTATTAATCAAACGAATAAATCGATCTTTCTCACCGGAAAAGCAGGAACCGGAAAAACCACACTTCTTAAAGAAATTATTGCTACAACACACAAAAATACAGTGGTTGTTGCACCCACAGGGATAGCCGCTTTAAATGCAAATGGTGTTACAATTCATTCGATGTTTCAGTTGCCTTTTGCTGCTTTTATCCCCGATAATAAGCAACTTCCGCATTTTTCAGATACTGTAAAATTTGAAAATCGCGATTCGTTAGGCCGTCATTTTAAGATGAACAATGTAAAACGTTCCGTAATTCGAAATATGGAATTGTTGATTATTGATGAAGTTTCAATGCTTCGTGCCGATGTATTAGATGCCATTGACTTTATGATGCGAAAAGTACGAAGAAACGAACGGCCTTTTGGCGGAACACAAGTGCTTTTTATTGGCGATTTATTGCAATTGCCACCCGTTGTTAAAAATGAAGAATGGGAAATGCTAAAGAAGTATTACCGAGGCATGTTCTTTTTCCATTCGCATATTATGCAACAATATCCGCCATTATATATTGAATTGGATAAGATTTTTCGTCAAACCGATTCCGAATTTATTGCTGTATTAAATAATTTAAGGCTCAATAAAATTACTTCCGAAGATGTGCAACTTCTTAATCAGTTTGTGCAGCCAAAATTTGATCTTAAGAGTAATAAAGGATATATTATACTTACTACGCATAACGCTAAAGCAGATACGATAAACGCTCAGTCATTACAAGATTTAGAAGGGAAACAATTCACTTATTTGCCTGAAATTACCGATGATTTTCCCGAAAAAATATTTCCATTAGACGAACACTTACAATTAAAAGTTGGCGCTCAAGTCATGTTTGTTAAAAACGATTTGAATTTTGAAAAGCAGTATTACAATGGTAAAATGGGCGTGATCAAATCGTTAACCGAAAAGGAAATTTTTGTTCATTTTCCTGAAGAAAACAAGACCATCGAAGTAGAACGATACGAATGGCAAAACATTCGCTATAAAGTCAATGAAAATAGTAAAGAAATTGAAGAAGAAATCATCGGAACTTTTGTCCATTACCCTATAAAATTAGCTTGGGCAATTACGGTACATAAAAGCCAAGGCTTAACATTTGACAAAGCAGCATTAGATGTGTCGCAAGTTTTTGCGCCTGGACAAGCCTATGTTGCTCTTTCGCGTTTACGTTCGTTAAAAGGGCTAATTTTGCTTTCTCCGTTGCAAATGAACGGAATTTCTAGCGATGCAGAAGTGATTAATTATGCAGCAAACAAAGCTTCTGAAGAAATCTTACAACATTCATTGGCCAAAGAAACCCAAGTTTTTTGGTTAAATACACTTATTAATGCATTCGATTTCAAAGAATTAGCACAAGAATGGCGCAATCATTTGTTTAGTTATAATACCGAAGCGCCAAAATCTCCAAAAACAAAGCATAACGATTGGGCAAAAATTCAACATGATAAAATTGCTGAAATTTTAGAACCATCTGGAAAATTTATGTCACAATTAAATACTATTTTTTCCGATGAAAATCTCGACATAAACTTTGTAAAAGAGCGATGCGATGCAGCTTATCAGTATTTTTTTAAAACATTAGATTGCGTTGCCGAAGAATTACTGTTAAAGATTGAAGAAGTAAAACGCATCAAAAAAGTAAAGGCTTTTTATGACGAATTATTGGTGTTAGAAGAACTTCAAATCAAATCGATTTTACAACTTAAAAAGACAAAATTACTCACAAATATCATCGTCGAAGGAAAAGAAATTTCGAAGAAAAATTTAATTTCGGAAGACATAAATACGTATAAATTAAATAAGTTAGTAGTTGTGGCTGAACGTTTTAGAATTTCTCATGCCGCTTTAGTGGAAGATGACGAAGAGGTTTCATATTACACCGATTCGAAGAAGAAAAAAACTAAAGAGCCAAAAAAATCTACCTATGAAGACACTTTGGAATTGTGGAAACAAAACTTATCTATTTATGAAATTGCAAAACACCGAAAGCTAACGCCTCAAACAATTTACAACCATTTTGCAAAGTTAATTCAAATGGAAATCGTTCAACTTTCAGACATTTTACCAGAGGATAAAATTTCTGATTTAAGAGCCGCTTTTAAAGCTTTTAAAGGTGAAAGTTTAGGCGAATTAAAAGAAATTCACGGCGATAAATTCTCTTGGGACGAGTTAAAATTGTATAAAGCGAGTTTAAACAATTAACTCAATAAAAATACCGCTAAAACCGCCGGAATAAAATAAATCACAATAGTTCGAGCACCATCATAATCTTTAGCTAAACGTTGCCCAAAAAGTAACAATAGTAACGTAACACACGAAACGATTGCGCCATAATATCCTAACCCTTTTGTAACGGTTTGTTGCACAAATAGCTGAATGATTCCAGAAACGCATAAAACACCAGCGACAATTTCTAAAAGTAGAATAATCATTAATGCTTGTGGAACTTGTTTGGCTAAAATAGTAGTTGCAAAATGACTTTTTAGCCATTCAACGTTTCCTTTCCAGTCTTTAATTTTATCATAACCAGACTGTAAAAAAGTAATTGCTAATAAGGCCAAGACTAAAATAGGTGCAGCATCTGTCATAATTAAGTATTTTTATGAATTAATCGAGTTAATTTTATAGATAAATCGGTTAAAATAATTTTACTATTTCCATTTCTTTCAATGTGATAAATAGCATCTTCTAATTCTTTGTAAATATCGTTAATATTTGCACCATTTACAAACGGAGCAAATTTTTCCAATTCAAATTTAGGCACGTTTGTTTCCAAGAAAACCAAATCGTTTGCCTGATAATTAAGCAACAAAGCTTGTCTAAAGAAGTGTATGCAATAGTGTAAAAATTGTTTTTGTGTTTCTCTTCCGGTAGCGGCAATATTTTCACTCCAAGCAATTAAATCGTTTATGGCAGCGGCATTTCCTTTTGCTCTAAAAGCGCTTCTCACCCACTCTACAAACCATTCGTCAAACGGAAATTCATCGTCTTCTTTTCTAAGAATATGTACTGCTTTATTGTAATTTCCTTCGCTTTGATGCGCAATTTTTTTAGCCACTTGTGGATCGCAATTTTCACGTGAAACTAATGCTTCAGCAATAACGCTTTCGCTCAAGCCAATAAAATCAATTACTTGACAACGCGATAAAATCGTTTGCAACATATCGCTTGTGTTTTCAGAAATTAATATAAAAACCGTTTTAGCAGGCGGTTCTTCGAGTAATTTTAGCAATTTATTTGCCGATGGACCATTCATTTTATCGGCCATCCAAATAATCATTACTTTATAACCACCTTCGTAGGCCTTTAAAGCTAATTTTTTATTGATTTCTGTAGCTTCATCAACACTAATTAATCCTTGTTTATTTTGAATGCCTAAATTTCGTAACCAATCAAATAAACTTCCATAAGGTGATTCGGTTAAAAATTGGCGCCATTCAACCATAAAATGATCACTCACGGGGTGACTTTTTACATCATCAGTAGTAGCAACCGGAAATACAAAGTGTAAATCGGGATGTGAAAAATGTTCAAATTTTAGATTACAAACGGTGTTTTCGCCACTATTTTCTCCACCAACATTGCCACACAAAATATATTGCGCATAGGCAATAGCCATTGGCAACGTACCAGAACCCTCGGGACCCACAAACAATTGAGCATGCGGAATTCTTCCTGCCTCAGCACTTTTTGTGAGATGGTTTTTAATATGATCTTGACCTAAAATTTCCTTAAAAAGCATACAACAAACCTAATCAAAATTTCCTGAATTGTAAACGAAACCATGTAAAAAATCAAAATAGGAAAGTTTTAAAAAATTACTAAATATCATTATTCGTACAAAGATTTAGAATACAATAATTTATATTTGCATTCTTCGTAACAATAAAACCAATAAAATGAAAACACTTAACGACTTCAATTTCAATAACAAAAAAGCCATTATTAGAGTAGATTTTAATGTTCCTTTAGACGAAAACTTTAAAGTAACCGATGCCACTCGAATTGAAGCCGCAAAACCTACGATTGATAAAATATTGAAAGACGGAGGAAGTGTTATTTTAATGAGTCACTTGGGAAGACCAAAAGGTGTTGAAGCTAACTATTCGTTGCAACACATTGTTGCTAAAACCGAAGAAATTCTAGGCCAAAAAGTTCATTTTGCTTCAGATTGTATTGGCGAAACCGCAGAAACGGCGGCTAAAAACTTGCAGCCTGGCGAAATTTTATTGTTAGAAAACTTGCGTTTTTATCCTGAAGAAGAAAAGGGTGATGTGGAGTTTTCAAAAAAACTAGCTGCGTTAGGCGATATTTATGTCAATGATGCTTTTGGAACAGCGCATAGAGCTCATGCTTCCACAACAATTATTGCTCAATTTTTTCAAGGCGCAAAATGTTTTGGTTATTTATTGGCTAAAGAAATTGAAAGCATTGAAAAAGTATTAAAAAATTCGGAAAAACCAGTAGTTGCTATTTTAGGAGGCAGTAAAGTTTCCTCAAAAATAACAGTAATTGAAAATATTTTAGACAAAGTAAACCACATGATTATTGGTGGCGGAATGACCTTTACGTTTGTAAAAGCTTTAGGCGGAAAGATTGGTGATTCTATTTGTGAAGATGATAAATTAGATTTGGCCATCGAAATTTTAAAACAAGCTAAAGCAAAAGGCGTTCAAATTCATATTCCAGTTGATGTTGTGGCAGCCGATGCCTTTTCTAATAACGCAAACACGCAAATAGTTGATGTAAATCACATTCCTGATGGTTGGCAAGGATTAGATGCTGGGCCAAAATCATTAGCTATTTTTAGACGTATTATTTTAGATTCAAAAACGATACTTTGGAACGGACCATTAGGTGTTTTTGAAATGGATAATTTTTCAAAAGGAACAATTGCTTTAGGCGAATATATTGCAGAGTCTACTGCAAATGGCGCTTTTTCGTTAGTTGGTGGAGGTGATAGTGTTGCCGCAGTGAAGCAATTTGGGTTAGAACCAAAAATGAGTTATGTGTCAACAGGCGGAGGCGCAATGTTAGAAATGTTAGAAGGTAGAACGTTGCCAGGAATTGCCGCAATTTTAGAATAAAAACAATAAAATCCTGATAATTAAGTTATTAGTTTTAATCGCCCCAAAAAACAAAACAATAATGAAAAAATCAATCCTACAGGTTATGTTGTTGCTCTCGCTTTACAGCTTTGGGCAAGAACATGCAGAAAGAGAAATAAATATACAATTACCTAAAGTTTCTTATCTAGATTCGTTAAAGGCTACTTTCATTAATCATAGTACGAGTAATTGTATAGATGAACGATGGGTAGCAGAATTAGCTAATGTTGAGTTGTCTGAAAATATGTTTTCGGATATTACAGAGATTAATTATGACGCTGAAGTAAGCTATAGTTTGTCTTCTGAAGTGGTCAAGAAACGATTAGCAAAATTAGATGCACGATCGCCATTTAATATCGAATATAATCCGGCATTAGAGAACACCATAAAAGCCTTTTTAAAGAACAGAACCAAAGCTTTTGAACGCTTAATGGCAATTTCTGAATTCTATTTTCCAATGTTTGAAGAGCATTTGGCAAAATACAACATCCCGATGGAATTGAAGTATTTAGCCATTGTTGAATCGGCATTAAACCCTAGAGCAAAATCGAGAGTAGGCGCATCTGGTTTGTGGCAATTTATGTATCCAACCGGAAAACAGTATAATTTAGAAGTAAATTCCTATGTTGACGAACGCTATGATCCGTTAAAAGCAACCGAAGCGGCGTGTCAATATTTATCGAGTTTGTATGAAATTTTTGGCGATTGGAGTTTAGTATTAGCTTCGTATAATGCAGGTCCAGGAAATGTTTCAAAAGCCATCCGAAGATCGGGCGGAAGCCAAAATTATTGGAATATTCGAAAAAACTTACCACGTGAAACCGCAAATTATGTTCCGGCATTTTTAGCCACAATGTATATTTATGAGTTTAGAAAAGAACACGGATTGCAACCTAAAAAAGCAACGTTAACCTATTTTGAAACCGACACCATCCAAATCAAAAGACAGATGTCGTTTAAGCAAATATCAGAATTATTAGATATTCCGGTGCAACAACTTGAGTTTTTAAACCCGATTTATAAGCTAAATGTCATTCCGTATGAACTAGAAAAACCCCATTTTTTACGTTTGCCGAAAAATAAAATGGGGTTATTCGTTTCAAATGAAGACAAAGTGTATGCTTATTTGGATTATTTAGAAGCACAAAAAGAGAAAATAAAAATTGAAATCAATCCTACCGTTTCAAAAGACTCTTTGGCTTCAAATCAGCATGAAAAAGAGGTTGGCTTAGAGATGACCGTAGGCAAAATACGTTTTTACACGGTTAAATCGGGTGATAACTTAATGAAAATCGCTCAAAAACAAGGGGTTCAACTTTCCGATTTAAAAAAATGGAATAACTTAAAATCGAATGCTATTTTTTCGGGTCAAAAATTAAAAATACAATTCAATTTAAAAGAAACCCCACAGCCAGAAACTCCAACCAAGAAATCGGAATTTTATACCGTTCAAAAAGGCGACACATTGTATATCATTTCAAAAAATCATCCTGGAGTCTCGGTAGAAGATTTAAAAAAATGGAACACAATTTGTGACGATGCTATTCAACCTGGAATGAAGTTAAAAATTAACGAGTAAAACCAAATTAATGATACGGAGCGGAACAATTGGCATACTTTTATTCCTTTTCTTTTCTTGTACTAACAAGAATGAATCGAATGAAATAGCGCCCGGAAGTTCGTTCGGCGAAATTAATACGGTTTCAATTGTTGTTGATGATTATTTATGGAATGGCGAAATAGGTGACACCCTTAGAAAAAAATGGGCGGCACCGGTTGACGGACTTCCGCAAGAAGAACCTCTTTTTACCCTGAATCAATATCCTACAAAAGTATTTGAAGGAATGGTTAAAAAAAATAGGAATATTATTGTGGTTAAAAAAGGAACGAAGGAATCATTTATTCATAAAAAAAATTACTTTGCAAGCCCACAACAGTTGTTTTATATTACTGCAACTTCAAACGAAGCCTTGGTAAAATTACTGGAGCAAAAATCGGCAGAAATTATAAAAGCAATAAAAGAGTCTGAAATTATTGAAAATCAAAAGCGCATTTTAAAAACACCAGTTTCTGACCAATTAATTCAAGAGAAATTTCAGGTTAAAATGGCCCTTCGATCGAATTATAAGTATGAATTAGTAGGTAAAAAATTTTTATGGATTCGGCGAGAATTAGCAACAGGATACAACAGTTTATTGCTCTATGAAGTTCCTATTTCCCAAATAGAAAAAAACAATACTATTGTCAACAATATTTTGCATGTTAGGGATTCTATCGGAAAAAAATTTATTCATGGATCGGTTGGAAAAACCTGGATGATTTCTGAAAAAGCGTATTCCCCTTATTTTCTACAAACCAAAATAGATCAAAAACAAGCTTTTGAAACCAAAGGTACTTGGCAACTTAAAAATGATTTTATGTCTGGCCCTTTTATTAATTATGCCATTAAAGATACTAAGAACAATCGGTATTTAATTTTGGATGGGTTTACGTATAATCCATCAAAATCAAAGCGCGATTTAGTTTTTGAACTGGAAGCCATGATGAAGTCGGTGGTTTTTTTACCTTAATTACCCAACTATGGAAATTACATTTAAAATAAAGCGTTTTAACGAACTTTCTTCAGCCGAACTCTATGAAGTGCTCCAACTTCGGTCAGAAGTGTTTGTAGTGGAACAAAATTGCGTTTATCAAGACATTGATGGCAAAGACGAAAAGGCGCTACATGTGTTAGGGTATTATCAAAATGAATTAACGGCCTATTCAAGATTGTTTGATGCTGGAAATTATTTTGAAGAAGCATCGATAGGAAGAGTTATTGTGCGCCAAAAATCTCGAAAATTCAATCTCGGACATGAATTAATGCGCGTTTCCATTGCCGCAATAGAAGAAAATTTTAATCAAACGGCCATTACTATTTCGGCCCAAGAATATTTAAAAAAATTTTACGAAAGCCATGGTTTTATTCAAACCAGCGAATCCTATTTAGAAGACGATATTCCGCATATTGAGATGAAGAAAAAGTAACTTATTTTTTTCCCGCCGGGACTTCATTTTTTAAAATCAACAATTCTACCCTTCTATCAAGTGCGCTGGCTTGTTTCAAAGATTGGGTGTTGCCATATCCTCTGTAAGTCATACGTGAGTTACTAATGCCTTTTTTAAATAAATAATTAAAAACTCTTTTTGCTCTATTAACAGATAATTCCCTTTTTTTAGTCTCTCTATCTATGGCTTCTCTGTGATAAGTGGGCGTGCAACATACGTGTCCTTGTACTTCAAATTGTATGTTTTTGAATTTGAGTAATAATAGTGCAACTTTATCAAGCTCTTTTTTAGCTTGTACGGTCAATTGACTGCTTCCGCGTTCAAAAAGTACTTTTTCTAAATAAATGCGATCACCCGGAACTACATCTTTTTTTATAGTGCTATAAACCCCCGGAATTTTTAAATTTTCAATGGTAATAGATTTGTAGTTTACAACCACATCAACTCTTCGGTTTTTAGATCGGGCTTCTGGGATATCGGTTTGTAAATCTTCATCGAGCATGATGCGACCTTTTCCTTCAAGCGTAATAATAATTTTGCTTTTGATACCGCGTTCAATTAACTTGTTTTTTACGGTTGTGGCTCTATTGGTTGACAATACAAAGTTGTATTCGTCTTTCCCTCTATCGTCGCAATACCCATAAATCTGAATTGATTCGATTCGTGCAGTATCAATTTTTTGAACAAAAGCCACTACACCTTCGGCTTGTTCTTCTTTTAAATTATATTTATCAAATTCAAAAAAGATGGAATAGATTTCTTCTTCTTGAGCAAAACTGAACCCAAAAGAAAAAAATGCCGTTACAAGTACTAACCATTTCATAGCTTGATAATTGTTTTAATGGGTTATTTTTTTAATATCGAAGCGTATTGAGCCGAATTGTTTAACAGATTAATAGCTTGTTCAATTTCGGGATTGTTTTTAGTATAAAATAAATACAGCCCTTCTCTATATTGATGTCTGATGATCAATTCTTCTAGGAGTTGTTTTTTAATTTGCTCTTTGTTTTTATCTAGCTCTGCTTCCTGACTTTTCTCTAGCGCTACTTCTAATTGTTTGTATTCTGCTGCAATTTGACCCTCAATTTTTTCCTTTTTTGCATTTTCTAAAACGATTTTAAGCGCTTTATGGGTTTCGGTGTCAAGTGTAATTTTTTCTTGTTTTAAATACGATTTAAACACTAAAAAATCAGCATCAGAAACGGTAGGAATACCATCAATCGTAGGATTTTTATAATACAACTGTGTTGCAAAATTAAAAATGGCATCGTTCTTCAAAAGAACATCGGTACTATTTGCTAATTTAGAGGAAGCAATTTCCACATCGGGCAAAACCCCACCACCATCATAAACCGTTCGCCCAGCTTTTGTTTTAAAGGCGTTAAATTCGTTTTGCGTTTTTTTAATTGCTTTACCGTTTTCATCTTTTTTTGAATAATCCAATGCCTGAATACATCTTCCAGAAGGCGTATAATATCTTGAAATAGTTACTTTTACTTGTGTGCCGTAGGATAAATCCAAAGGCCGTTGCACTAATCCTTTTCCGAAACTTCTACTGCCTAAAACTACCCCACGATCTAAATCTTGAATGGCTCCCGCAACAATTTCAGATGCCGAAGCACTTTTTCCGTCTACAATAACCGCTAATGGAATTTCTAAATCACTTGGTTCGTTTTTAGTGCGGTATTCAGAATTGTATTTTGTATTTTTAGATTTTGTGGTTACGATAAGTTCGTTTTTAGCAACAAAAAGATTGCAAATATTTACCGCTTCGTGTAATAACCCACCTGGATTTCCTCTTAAATCTAAAATAATTTTAGTTGCTCCTTGTTGTTTTAGGTCTAATAAGGCCGCTTTGGTTTCGGCACTCGCTTTTTCGTTAAATTTTGATAAAACAATATAGCCTGTTTTGTCTTTCAAAAGCGCGTAATAGGGAACTGCTTTAATTTCAACTTCATTTAAAATAATGGTTGCGCTTTGCTGTTTACCTTGTCTAATGTATTGAATTGTAACTTGAGTGTTTTTGGCGCCTTTTAGCAATTGTGAAGCATCTTCCTTGTATTCTTTTAAGCTTACATCTCCTATTTGAGTAATTTCGTCACCCGCTTTTAAACCCGCTTTATCTGCCGGAAAGCCTTTATAAATTTCTTTTAGATATACTTTCCCATCTTTTCGTTGCACCATAGCCCCGATGCCAGTATATTCGCCAGTATTGTTAATTTTAAATTTTAAAACGTCTTGTTCGTTAAAAAAAACAGTGTATGGATCCAATTCCTTGAGCATGTTTTTGATGGCAATATCCATCAGTTCACCGGCATTGGTTTCATCCACGTAGTTTTGATTTACGGTTTTGAAAACGCCGGTAAAAATTTCGATTTGTTTAGCAATTTCAAAAAAGTCATTTTTAAAACTTACCCCTATAAAAAGAAAGGACAAGGTTACTACGGGAATAATTATTTTCTTTTTGAAAAAACGCTTCATGAATTTAGCAATTGATTAATAGGTATACGAAAGTAACGATTATTATGGAAAAAGTAAACGGTTATGATGATTTACTTTGTTGTTTCAATGAATTTTTGAAAAAGCTGAATGGTTTTTTCTTCGATTTCTTGATAAGACAGACGCTCTTTTGTTTGATAAAAAAACATAAACGCATAGGGTTTTTCTAAATTATCGATTAAAAGATGTTTGTTTAAACGGTAGGTTTCGCGCAATACACGTTTGTAATAATTGCGATCAACCGCTTTTTTGAAATACTTTTTTGAAACCGAAACGCCCATTTTTATTAATTCAGCATTTTCTTCGGTGTTTTCAACATATACCAAGCGTAAAGGAAATTTCGAAACCGAATTTCCCTCCGAAAAAAGCAAATCAATTGTGGTTTTGCTCTTTAATTTTTCGTGTTTTGGATACGTGAACTGCATAAGGCAAAGGTATAAAAAAAGCCGACTTGTTGGAGTCGGCTTAAATGCTATTGTTTTTTCGGAAAAATATTATCTTCTTTATTTATATCGGCCATTTTATTTTCTGGATCAATAGTAATGGATTTAATAGTACTTATTGATTTTGGAATTTCAAATGTAAATGTTGGATAAGCCCAATCCCAACCTTTTAAAACAGTTCCTTTTATTCCAGGGTAGGGAATTGGTTTTTCCCATCGCATTAACGTGTTCGGAATGTAGAAAAATTCTTTAGTTCCGTCGGGATATTCGACAATAATATCTAGTGGCATTGGCATTCTGCCTTTTCTTTCTAAAACTACTTTTGTGGTTGAAGAATTCATTTCAGAGACATCTTTAAAACCGTAATCAATAGTGTTTGTAGTCAACGTCCAATCTAATAAATACCAATCTAAATTTGCACCAGAAACTTTTTCGGCCACACGTTTAATGTCGTTAGGTGTTGGGTGTGTAAATTTATATTCGTTGTAATAGCGTTTGATGGTTTTGTTGAGGTTTTCCTCGCCAATAATATATCCTAATTGCACTAAAAAAACTTCTCCTTTGCTATAAGCCGAGATACCATAAGCCATATTTAATTCATACCGATCGGCATGGGTAGAAAGCGGTTGCTCTTTTCCAGATTTTGCTAAATAAATGTAGTTATTGTAAGCATCTTCATATGGAATTTCTGGTTTTTTTGGAGGCAACACTTGGTTCATGGCTAAGTTAGAAATGTACGATGTAAATCCTTCGTCCATCCATTCGTGTTTGGTTTCGTTAGTTGCCAAAACAAATTGGAACCAAGAATGCGCCATTTCGTGTGCAGTAACTCCTACTAAACTTCCAAAGGATCTGTTTCCGGTGATTAAGGTACACATACCATATTCCATTCCACCATCGCCACCTTGAATTACCGAGTATTGTTTGTACGGATATTCTCCTACGTTTTCATTAAAAAAAGCTAACAATTCAGCGGTTTTAGGTTGCATTTTTTTCCAATTTTCTAAATTGTCTTTTTTGTTTTTGTATAAGAAATGCAATTCTATATTGTTTGGGCCCATCAACTTGTCGTGAATGAAATCATTATCGGCTCCCCAAGCAAAATCGTGCACATTAGGTGCATAAAAATGCCAAGTTAGTGTTTTGGTTTTCTTTGGATAGACAACCGTTACCCCTTCATCTTGATAACCATGACCAATTTCGTTTTTGTTTTGTAAATAGCCTGTTCCGCCAATTGTGTAGTCTTTGTCAATGGTAATTTTTACGTCAAAATTTCCCCAAACTCCATGAAATTCACGAGCAATGTAAGGATTTGCGTGCCAACCTTCGAAATCATATTCGCATAATTTTGGATACCATTGCGTCATTGATAAAGCAACACCTTCTTCCGATATTCTTCCAGAACGACGAATTTGCAAAGGCACTTGACCTTCAAAATCTAATGAAAAGGTGGTTTTTTGTTTGGGTAATATGGCTTTCGCCAACGTTACTTCTAATATAGTTCCCGCCACTTTTGTGGTTGCAGCAACACCATCTTGTTTAAAATTGGCGATGTTTAAGTAGCCAATTTCGTTTGGTTTTAAAGTGCTAATTCTACTTTCTTTAACGTCTTTTCCTTCTTTTTTAAAGGTTCTTACCATTCGTTTATCTGGATCAGAAATGGCTTGAAGTCTCGCGTCCATTTCGCTTCCAGGTTGAAACGCATTATTGAATAAATGATAATATACTTTATGTAAGGTATCGTTAGAATTATTGGTGTAAACAATTTCTTGTTTCCCGGTGTATTGGAACTTTTTCACATCCATATTCACCTCCATTTTATAGTCAACGTGTTGTTGCCAGTAGCCCGGATTTGGATTGTTTTGTGCTAGAACGAAAATCGGAAATAAGCTTAATAAAAGTATTTTTTTCATAGTTGCGTTTTAAAAGAAATCCTACAAGGTGATTTAAGTCTTGTAGGAAAAATATAGGTTAAAGAAAAGGTGTCATTATTTTTTAGCCATTTTTTTAGCTAAAAGTAATGCGTTATATGCATTTACCATTTTACCCGATTTTGAAGCCTCGGAAAAATTAGCTTTATACTTGTCTTCTCCTAAAATAACCGTGTTTTTTAAAGGCATTCCACTTTCCATAATAACTTGTTTCACTTGAACTGCGGTTAAACTTGGATAGTAAGAACGAATTAAAGTAGCTACTCCAGCGACATTTGGAGACGCCATTGAAGTTCCTTGAAGGTATTCGTATGTATTTAATGGAGTTGTTGCATAAATTTCATCTCCTGGTGCATAAATGTCAACGTTGTTTTTTCCGTAATTTGAAAAATCAGCTACCATTTTGGTGCCATAACTTGGTGATAATGCTCCGATGATTAAAACGTTGTTTGCAAACTCTGGACTTCCGTCATAAGTGTCGTTTGGATATTTATTGGTCACATCTAAATCATACGATTCATTTCCAGCAGCAATAACCACTAAAACGTCTTTCGATTCTGCATATTTGATAGCATCAATAACCCATTCTTTGTTTTGAGAAAAATACTTACCGAAAGAACCATTGATAACTTTAGCGCCATTATCTACCGCGTATCGAATTCCTAATGCGATATCTTTGTCGTATTCGTCACCATCTGGAACAGCTCTTACAACTAATATTTCAGCATTATTAGTAACGCCATCACCGCCTTTATTGTTACCTCTAACTTGCGCTACAATTCCTGCTACGTGCGTTCCGTGTTTAGCTTCTTTTGGCTCTGGACCAACCACATTATTGTTTCCGTATTTCGTATCTTTTAAATCATTTGGATTATCTCCAACAATAGAACGACCGTCGTATTCAACATTTAAGTTGTAGTTGATTTGTCCGTAAACATAGTCTTTAAACTCTTCAATTTCAGCATCAAATTTTTCTTTTGTAGTTTGCGATAAAATTTGAGTAAACCAAGCTTTTGACTGACTCAAAGATGTTTCCGTTGCTGGAATTGATTTAACGTCTTCTAAAGTGAAATCGCTTTTTTTGAAGTAAGCAGCTAATTGTTTTTCAGCATTTACAATAAAATCTAATTGCTGTTTTTGAGGTGTAAGTCCTTTTAGTTCTTCTTCTAATTTTGCTTTCGCTTTATCATAATCTGGAGTTCCAGGTCCTTTTTTAACAATACGCGTCATTTCAAGTTGTTCATGCACTGCGTTTCCTAGGAAATTCCATCCGTGGATATCATCAATATAACCGTTTTTATCATCGTCAATCCCGTTACCAGCAATCTCTTTTGGATTGGTCCAAATTACCGCTTTTAAATCTTCGTGGTTGATATCCACACCAGAATCTACAATTCCTACGATTACTTTTTTGCCTTTTTTACCTTTGATTATTTCTTTGTAGGCTTTATCTACGCTCATTCCCGGCACTGTGTCATTTACTAAGTCTAAATGACTCCAACGTTTTAAATCGTTTTCGGCAACGGGTGTTGTTTTTAAGGGTAATTTATCAATATTTTCAACAGGTGTTGAAATCATTTTTTGTGATCCACAGCTGGCTAAAATAAATCCTAAAGTCAAGCTTAAATAAAGTGGTCTAACAATTCTTTTCATCTTTTTCGATTAATTAATTTCAGTTATTGGACTGATTTGATTTGTTTTTGTTACAGTTCTTCAATTTTTTAAAAGTGTTAGAAAATGTCTTCGCATTTGAAAACATCTTTTAACCGAACTCCTTTTTCGGTCTGTTCAACAGTGATAATTTGATTATGGGCGTCGTGTTCTAGAAACAAATAATAATTGTTTTCTGCTGCCGCGTTCATAAATTTTGTTTTTTCATCTAAAGTTAGCAACGGTCTGGTATCATAACCCATTACATAAGGAATAGGAATATGACCCGCAGTTGCTAATAAATCACCACAAAAAACAATTGTTTTCCCGTTATAATTTATATGCGGAATCATTTGTTTTTCGGTATGACCGTCGGCAAAGAAAATGCCAAAACCTACTTCAGATTCTTGTAAAAAATCACCTACAGGTCGTTTGATAAAATTCAGCTGACCGCTTTCTTGCATCGGCATAATGTTTTCATGTAAAAAAGAGGCTTTTTCTCTAGAGTTTGGCTTTGTAGCCCATTCCCAATGATTGTCATTCGTCCAAAATTTTGCATTTTTAAACGCTACTTCATAACCAGTTTTAGCTGCGTTCCAGTTGACACTTCCGCCACAATGGTCAAAGTGCAAATGTGTCATAAAGACATCGGTAACATCATCGCGATGAAAACCCGCATTTTTTAATGATTTATCTAACGAATGATCGCCCCAAAGCGAATAATAGCCAAAAAATTTATCCGATTGTTTGTTGCCCATTCCGGTATCTATTAAAATTAAACGATTCCCGTCTTCAATTAATAAACAACGAGCTGCAATGTCAATTAAGTTGTTTTCATCGGCCGGATTGGTTTTATTCCAAATAGTTTTTGGCACAACACCAAACATGGCGCCTCCATCTAATTTAAAATTTCCAGCTTCTATAGGATGTAATTTCATGGTCAAAACATTTTTCAGCCAAATTACAAAAAATACCATAAACAGAAACTATGTTAACATAAGTTATAAAAATGTTAGCAAATCTTGTAAAAAGTAATTAATGGATTATCTTTGTCGTTAATTTAGACAAAATCAAAATAAGCTATGAAAAGAGCATGAGAAAATATTGAATTTAAAATCAAATTTTTTATTGCAATTACATAACACTAATAAAAACACAAATACTAACGACGTTATGATTAAAGTTTCTGACACAGCAAGTAAAAAAATCGTTGCGATGATGCAAGAAGACGGTTTTGATGCGGCCAAAGATTATGTAAGAGTAGGCGTAAAAAGTGGCGGTTGCTCGGGGTTGTCTTATGAATTAAAGTTTGACAAAGAACTAACCGAGAACGATAAAGTTTTTGAAGATAACAATGTAAAAATAGCCGTTGAAAAAAAGAGTTTCCTTTATTTAGCAGGAACTATTTTAGAATTTTCAGGCGGTTTAAACGGAAAAGGATTTGTTTTTAACAATCCTAATGCACAAAGAACATGTGGGTGTGGAGAGAGTTTCTCGCTGTAAGCCTCCCCAACCCCTCCAAAGGAGGGGCTCCAATAGTTATTGTTAATACAAAGTAATATAAAAATATAAAATAATTGAAATCCTATTTACCCCTAATAGGAGTTCCCCCTTCGGGGGCTAGGGGGCTAATATGAGTAAATATACAGAAGACGACTTAAAAGTCGAATTAGAAAATAAAGAATACGAATACGGATTCTATACCGAATTGGACTCGGAAACGTTTCCTATTGGGTTAAATGAAGACATTGTTCGGGCGATTTCTAAGAAAAAAGAAGAACCTGAATGGATGACCGAATGGCGTCTAGAAGCGTTCAGAGCTTGGTTAGAAATGATTGAACCCGAATGGGCAAACGTACATTATGAAAAACCAGATTTTCAAGCGATTTCTTATTATTCGGCACCTAAAAAAGCCGATCCGAATAAAAAATTAGAAGACGTTGACCCGGAACTTTTGGCGATGTACAAAAAGCTAGGAATTTCGGTTGATGAACAAAAGAAAATGAATAATGTGGCGATTGATATCGTGGTAGATTCAGTTTCTGTGGCAACGACTTTTAAGAAAACATTAAACGAAAAAGGCATTATTTTTTGTTCGATTTCGGAAGCCATCAAAGAACATCCTGAATTAGTGCGTAAATATTTGGGCACGGTTGTTCCGCAGAAAGATAATTTTTATGCCGCTTTAAACTCGGCAGTTTTTTCAGACGGAAGTTTCTGTTATATTCCAAAAGGTGTTCGTTGTCCAATGGAATTATCAACGTATTTCCGAATCAATCAAGGCGGAACGGGTCAGTTTGAAAGAACGTTACTAATTGCCGATGAAGGCAGTTATGTTTCCTATTTAGAAGGTTGTACGGCTCCAAGTCGTGATGAAAACCAATTGCATGCCGCTGTTGTAGAATTAATTGCGATGGACGATGCCGAAATCAAATATTCAACCGTTCAAAACTGGTATCCAGGAAACAAGGAAGGCAAAGGAGGAGTTTATAACTTCGTTACCAAAAGAGGTTTCTGTGAGAAAAACGCTAAAATTTCTTGGACACAAGTAGAAACAGGTTCGGCAGTAACGTGGAAATATCCTTCGGTTGTGTTGAAAGGCGATAATTCAATTGGAGAATTTTACTCCATTGCAGTAACCAACAATTATCAACAAGCCGATACCGGAACGAAGATGATTCATTTGGGTAAAAATACCAAATCGACGATTATCTCTAAAGGTATTTCAGCAGGTAAATCACAAAATAGTTATAGAGGATTAGTCCAAATAGGAGCAAGGGCCGAAAATGCGCGTAACTTCTCACAATGTGATTCGCTTTTAATGGGAAATAATTGTGGCGCACACACGTTTCCGTATATCGAAAGTAAAAATGCATCGGCTAAAATTGAACACGAAGCTACGACTTCAAAAATTGGAGAAGATCAAGTGTTTTATTGTAACCAACGCGGTATTCCAACCGAAAAAGCAATTGCCTTAATCGTAAACGGATTCAGCAAAGAAGTATTGAATAAATTACCAATGGAATTTGCAGTAGAAGCACAAAAATTATTGGAAATTTCGTTAGAAGGTTCAGTAGGATAATCAATCAAAAATTAGAATAAATAACACATTTACAAGATGTTACAGATAAAAAACTTACACGCTTCGGTAGAAGACAAAGAAATATTAAAAGGAATCAACCTTGAAATTAAAGCAGGAGAAGTACATGCGATTATGGGACCAAATGGTGCCGGAAAATCGACATTATCTTCTATTATAGCTGGAAATGAAAATTACGAAGTCTCAGAAGGTGAAATCTTTTTAGACGGAGAAGAAATTTCAGAATTAGCGCCAGAAGAAAGAGCGCATAAAGGCGTTTTCTTATCGTTTCAATATCCTGTAGAAATTCCTGGAGTTTCGGTAACGAATTTCATTAAAACCGCAATTAACGAAAAACGTAAGGCAAACAAGCAAGACGAAATGCCGGCGAATGAAATGCTGAAATTAATTCGTGAAAAATCAGAATTATTGGAAATGGACCGAAAATTCTTGTCGCGTTCTTTAAACGAAGGTTTTTCGGGTGGTGAAAAGAAACGTAACGAAATTTTCCAAATGGCAATGTTGGAACCAAAAATCGCTATTTTGGACGAAACCGATTCAGGTTTAGATATCGATGCGTTGCGAATTGTGGCTAACGGTGTGAATAAATTGAAAAACGAAAACAACGCGGTGTTAGTCATTACGCACTACCAACGTTTGTTAGATTATATCGTTCCAGATTTCGTTCACGTTTTAATGGACGGAAAAATCGTAAAAACAGGCGGAGCAGATTTGGCTTTAGAACTAGAAGAAAAAGGTTACGATTGGATTAAACAAGAACAAGAAGCATAATATGGAGTTGAAAGATAAATTATTAGCTTCCTTTATGGCCTTTGAAGAAAAAATTAAGGACAATGAAGATTTACATGAAGTTCGAAATCAAGCCATAAAAAATTTCGAAAACAAAGGTTTCCCTACAAAAAAAGAGGAAGCTTGGAAATACACGTCTTTAAATGCGATTTTAAAAAATTATTTTTCGGTTTTCCCAAAGAAAGACAATGCTATCGAATTTAAAGATGTAAAAAAGTATTTCTTACACGAAATTGACACCTATAAAGTGGTTTTCATTGACGGAATTTTTAGTTCGTTTTTGTCTTCTACTACACACGATGGTTTAGATGTTTGTTTGATGTCTTCGGCATTAACCAAACCAAAATATAAAATGGTAATTGATAGTTATTTCAATCAAATTGCGAGTAAAGAAGAAAGTTTAACTTCTTTAAATACCGCATTTTCATTAGAAGGCGCCTATATCAACATTCCGAAAAGTAAAGTAGTAGAAAAACCGATTGAAATTATTTATTTCTCTACAGGAACCGAAGCGGCTTTAATGGTGCAACCACGAAATTTAGTCATTGTAGGAGAAAACGCGCATGTACAAATTGTAGAGCGTCATCAAAGTTTGAATAGCAATCCTGTTTTGACGAATTCAGTTACCGAAATTTTTGCTCAAAAACGCGCGATTGTGGATTATTACAAAGTACAAAACGATGTACAAACTGCTAATTTGATCGACAACACTTACATTGCTCAAAAGCAGGAGAGTAGAGTAGCGGTGCATACGTTTTCATTTGGTGGAAACATTACCAGAAACAACTTGAATTTCTATCATCAAGGGGAACGAATCGATTCAACCTTAAAAGGAATTACCATTATTGGCGACAAACAACACGTAGATCATTATACGTTAGTGCAACATGCCACACCAAATTGCGAAAGCCACCAAAACTATAAAACAATTTTGCATGATAGTTCAACGGGTGTTTTCAACGGAAAAATTTTCGTAGAAAAAGAAGCACAAAAAACCGATGCATTTCAACAAAACAATAATATTTTAATTGGTGATAAAGCTACCATCAACGCAAAACCACAATTGGAAATCTTTGCCGATGATGTTAAATGTTCGCACGGTTGTACGATTGGACAGTTAGACGAAAGTGCCATGTTTTACATGCAACAACGCGGAATTCCTAAAAAAGAAGCCAAAGCTTTGTTGATGTATGCATTTACTAGCGAAGTCACCAACAGCGTAAAAATCCCCGAATTAAAAGCAAAAATTGCTCGTATTATTGCCGATAAATTAGGCGTGAATATGGGGTTTGATTTGTAAAATATAAATCTTAGAAATATGTTAGACATCCAAAAAATAAGAGCCGATTTTCCGATACTTTCACAAAAGGTAAATGGGAAGCCGTTGGTTTATTTTGATAACGGAGCTACTTCGCAAAAACCGCAAGTGGTTATCGATGCTATTTCTACCTATTACAGCGAAATTAACGCGAATATTCACCGCGGTGTACATACATTGAGTCAATTGGCTACCGATGCCTATGAAGCGTCTAGAAACACCATTCAAAATCACTTAAACGCCAAACACAATTACGAAATCATTTTTACTTCGGGTACGACTTTCGGAATTAACTTGGTAGCAAATGGTTTTGCAAGTTTATTAAAATCAGGTGATGAGGTGATGGTTTCGGCTTTAGAACATCATAGCAATATTGTGCCTTGGCAATTTTTATGTGAAAGAACGGGAGCGAAGCTAGTGGTTATCCCAATGAATGAAAAAGGAGAATTAATCCTTTCGGAATTTGATAACTTACTTTCCGAAAAAACAAAAATTGTAACGGTGAATCATATTTCTAATGCGTTAGGAACGGTTAACCCAATAGAATACATCATTAAAAAAGCACATGGAGTAGGAGCAGCGGTTTTAATTGACGGCGCGCAAGCTACACCGCATTTACGTCCAGATATGCAAGCATTGGATTGTGATTTTTATGTGTTTTCTGGGCATAAAGTTTGTGGTCCAACAGGCGTTGGAATTTTATACGGAAAAGAAGAATGGTTGCGAAAATTGCCACCTTATCAAGGTGGAGGCGAAATGATTGCTGAGGTTACGTTCGAAAAAACGACGTATGCCGATTTACCACATAAATTTGAAGCAGGAACGCCAAATATCGAAGGCGGAATTGTTTTAGGAACCGCTATTGATTACATGAACGCCATTGGTTTTGATAACATTGCAGCTTACGAACACGAATTATTACTATACGGAACCAAAAGATTACAAGAAATCGAAGGTTTGAAAATCTTTGGAACAAGCGAAAATAAAACTTCAGTTATTTCATTTAATATTGAAGGAATTCATCCATATGACATTGGCACAATTATAGATAAGTTAGGTATAGCAGTGAGAACTGGTCATCATTGCGCGCAACCTATTATGAATTTTTTCAATATTCCTGGCACCATAAGAGCAAGTTTTGCTTTTTACAACACTAAGGAAGAAATTGATATCTTTGTAGAAGCGGTTAAAAAAGCACAAATGATGTTGTCTTAAAAAGAAAATATATGAGAGTTTTATTAGGCATGATACTTCTGTTTTTTGTGGGTTGTAAACCGACTAAAACCGACGTGAATAATCACCAAAACAAAGACATTCCTGTTATAAAATATGAAGCAAATGCGCGAAACTTGTTTTTAAATATCAAAGTTGAAAATCAAGTGTTGTTTGTTTCACATTCACGAGACGCAAAAGATTATCAAGAGAAAATTACTATTTCTGAGGCTGATTGGAAAGAAATTGTGATGCTAACCAAAGCAGTAGATTTGGCGAAAGTGAAAGACTTAAAATGGCCCACAGAAAAACGATTTTATGATGGTGCGGCACACGCTAATGTTACGTTTGTTTCTAATGAAGTAGCATATGCGGCAAATGGATTTGATCACGGATTTCCACCTGTTGAAATAGAAAAATTGGTAAACAAAATTTTGAAATTGACCGAAAAATAACATGACAATACAAGACATACAACACGAAATTGTTGACGAATTTTCTATGTTTGACGACTGGATGCAGCGTTACGAATACATCATCGAATTAGGAAAAACACTTCCTTTAATTGATGAGCAATACAAAGTTGACGAAAACATTATTAAAGGTTGTCAATCTAAAGTTTGGGTGCATGGCGAAGAACAAGATGGAAAAATTGTCTTCACAGCCGATAGCGATGCTATTTTAACCAAAGGGATTATTGCTATTTTAATTCGGGCGTTTTCAAACCAAACACCAGCGGCTATTTTAGAAGCAAATACTGATTTTATTGATGAAATTGGATTAAAAGAACATTTATCGCCCACAAGAGCAAACGGATTGGTTTCAATGATTAAACAAATAAAAATGTATGCTTTAGCCTTTCAAGCGAAACAATAAAAAATAATTTAACATATAAGCCATATAAGTTTTTCAATATGATCTACACCACAAAAAATAATACAAGCCATGAAGAATGTTACAAAAACGCAGTTAAAAGATTTAGTTTATCAAGTTAACGGAGCGGCAATTGAAGTTCATAAAAGATTAGGACCAGGATTATTGGAAACCGTTTATCACCAATGTCTGATTAAGGAATTAGAATTACGAAATATAAATTCAATTTCAGAATGCAATATTCCAATTAATTACAAAGGATTTGAATTAGAATCAAAACTGAGATGTGATATTTTGGTTGAAGACATTTTAGTAGTTGAATTAAAAGCAGTTTCGGAAATGAATCCAATTTATGAAGCGCAATTACTAACTTATATGAATTTATTGCAAAAGCCGATAGGATTATTGATTAATTTTAATGTCAAGAACATTTATTACGAAGGACAACAGACATATGTAAACGAAATATATAAGACATTATGGGATTAGCTTATATGACTTATATGTTTAAAATAAAATAAAAAATGGAAGAATTTAACGATACAATCAATTTAGGCGAAGACGTAGTCAAAGTATTAAAAGGAATTTTTGACCCAGAAATTCCGGTAGATATTTACGAATTAGGTTTAATCTACGATGTGATGATTAACGAAGACAACGATGTAAAAATCGTCATGACTTTAACATCACCAAATTGCCCTGTGGCTGAAACTTTGCCGCAAGAAGTGGAAGAAAAAGTAAAATCTATTGACGCTGTAAAATCATGCGAAGTAGAAATTACATTTGATCCGCCATGGAGTAAAGACTTAATGAGCGAAGAAGCGAAGTTAGAATTGGGAATGTTATAAAATTTGTTTAATGTTTCAAGTTTCAGGTTGCTCAACTTGAAACTTGAAACTTAAAACTTCTCAAATGGACGAAATAGTAAACAAAGTAGCGCAAAGTTCATTGATGGTATTCGATTTAGAAGATTACTATCCAGATGGTCATGTGGTTGAGGTTGATATTTCACAATGGTTAGTGGAGGGTTTTTTACTGAAAGAAGCTGATTTTAGAGCCCAATTAAAAGACACCGATTGGTCTAAGTACGAGGACAAATATGTAGCCTTGTATTGTGCTACCGATGCCATTTTACCCGCTTGGGCATTTGCTTTAGTTGCGGTTCATTTGACGCCGTTTGCTTTACACGTTATTCACGGCACAAAAGAGTTGGCCGTTATCGCCTGGTATCAAGACATTTTAAACAAACTCGACTACACCGATTATTTTGACAAACCGGTTATTTTAAAAGGCTGTTCTAAAAAAGAAGTGCCCAACCAAGTGTATACCATAGCCATTCAAAAACTACAAAAAGTAGCCAAAAGCGTCATGTTTGGCGAGGCGTGTTCGGCAGTGCCTTTGTTTAAGAGGAAGTAGAAGCTTCAAGTAGATGTTCACTTTTTCTCCGGTTTCAATATCTTATCTATTTTGTTTAGATTTTCTCTAGAACCTAAAACATAAAATTCAGCATAAGTTTTTTCAAAATAAGATTTTGGCCCATATAATTTGAATTTATCATGAAAAGGTTTGTTACAGAAAATTTGAATTATTAATTCTTGGTATCCATTCTCTTTATCGTCATTCCCGTAGTTTTGAGAATGACTAATTATTTCCATTTCAAACTTATCGCTTGGATATTTTTCCTTGATATTATTTAAAATTTCTTTTTCATCTAATTCAGTCCCAACATTAGAAATTTTCACTTTAAATTCCCCATCAAAATTCATCCAATTTTTTGAAACTCTATTACTAGTTTTAATTATTAAATTTTGAGTTTGACAATATTTATAAACTTCTCTAGCCTTTTTTAAATCACTTTCAAAGTATTCATTATGTGTTATAGTTTCAATTTTATCTAAAAATTTTTGCCATTCTGCTATTTTAACTAAATATGAAAATTGAAAACCTGTTTGATATATTCTAACTTTATCTTTAAACTCTACATTATCAACAAAATAATTGTCAAATTCTTTGGTTTTGTTAAAAAATGATATTGTTAAATTTCTATTAGGACAACAACAATAGCCTGTTTTTTCTGAATTTTCAAGCAATTTATTAAATTGATTTATTTTTTCTATTTCAATAGTTTCATAAACACGTTCAATTGAAAATGGCGAATAATCCAAAGTTGTATTTTGATAAGGAATAGTTTCATCATAATAATTTATTAGAATTCTATTGCATTTTGATTTATTTTTTTCAAACGAATTGTCACTGAAAGTTTCTTCTAAAAAACTTTTAGTGTCATTTTTCTGTTTTTCACTACAGCTGATAAAAAATAATAAAATCAGGATTATTTTTATTTTCATCATATTTACTTTTAGTTAGCATCCAATTGTAAATATAAAAATAATATTAACTCACTAATTGAAACGGGTAATTATTTTACTCGTTCTCAACCGCGTCTTTATAATCGGGATATAAGAATTTATTGTACGGAAAGCGTGTAATGTGAATTTCACGCACTGCTTCATATACTTTTTCTCTAAATTCTTCAAAATTGGCTTTTTCGGTAGCCGAAATAAACAAGGTTTTGCTTTCGCCTAATTTGCTCATCCAAGTGTTTTTCCACTCTTCCAAGGTGTAATGTTTGGTGGTTTTCTCCACACTTAAATCATTTGCATCAAAATAAACCGATTGAAACGCATCAATTTTATTGAACACCATAATTGTGGGTTTATTGGCACTTTTAATATCCTGTAAAATTTGATTTACAGAGGCAATATGATCTTCAAAATCAGGATGTGAAATATCTACTACATGAAGCAATAAATCAGCTTCTCTCACTTCATCTAAGGTGCTTTTAAACGACTCAACCAATTGTGTGGGGAGTTTTCTAATAAATCCTACAGTATCGCTTAAAAGAAACGGTAAATTCTTAATTACGGTTTTTCTAACGGTAGTATCAAGCGTGGCAAATAATTTATTTTCGACAAACACATCGCTTTTTCCTACAGCATTCATTAAGGTTGATTTACCTACATTGGTATATCCTACTAAAGCCACACGAACCATAGCGCCCCGATTGCTGCGTTGGGTAGCCATTTGTTTGTCAATCACTTTGATTTTGTCTTTCAGTAACGAAATACGATCACGCACAATACGACGGTCGGTTTCAATTTCAGTTTCACCAGGACCGCGCATTCCAATACCTCCTTTTTGACGTTCAAGGTGCGTCCACATTCCGGTTAAACGAGGTAATAAGTATTGGCATTGGGCTAATTCAACTTGCGTTCGTGCATACGATGTTTCGGCACGTTGCGCAAAAATATCTAAGATGAGATTGGTTCGGTCTAGTACTTTACAATCTAGTTCTTTGGTAATGTTTTTAGATTGTGAAGGCGTTAATTCGTCATCAAAAATTACGGTTTTTATATCGTTGTCTTTGATGTAATATTTGATTTCTTCTAGTTTTCCTGTTCCTACAAAAGTTTTAGGGTTGGGCTTATCCATTTTTTGGGAAAAGCGTTTTACCACCGTTCCACCAGCAGTGAAGGTTAAGAACTCCAATTCGTCAAGATATTCGTTCAGTTTATCTTCACTTTGGTTTTGGGTTATTATTCCAACTATAATTGATTTTTCAAAGTCAATAACTTCTTTCTCTAACATAATCGTTCTTTAAGAATACAAAGGTACGAAATAGCAAGCATAAAAAAAGCGACTCAAATGAGCCGCTTTTGGATTATAAGAAATGTAATTAGTTAATTACAATATCATCTATTTGCATAGTTGTTGTAGCACCACCAGAACCATTTCCTACATACTCAAAAACGAAGAAGCCGTTTCCAGTAACCCCAGCTGGAATATTGTATACTCCACTTGAAGTAAAGGCTGTTGCATAAGCATTAGCGGGTCCAACGGGTATTGTAAAACTAGAAGTAATATCAACTAAAGTAGCACTTGTAATTTGAGTACCAGGAACATAATTAGTTGTATAATATACTTTTAATACGGCACCATTATAATATCCGGATAAAGTTTTAAATGAAAAAGTGCTCGCCGCTGTCATGTTAACAGGAACAATAAATAAAGAACGGTTTGCTTCAGGTGTTCCTCCAAAAGAAGACATTTGGATATAAGTATTTCCACCAAAAACTTTTCTTTGCCAATATCTGCTACCAACAGCAGCATCGTTGATGTATTTTGGGAATATTTGTTGGTTTGTAGTCGTATAACTTGTAAACGGCTCATTCAAAGTAGCGTCATAAACAATTGCAGTTCCACCAATAGGTGGATACAAATCGATATCTAATCGGTTGTTTGTTAGGTTTACATCATTTAACGTTCTTATCATAAATTGATAATCACTGTTATATTTAGTCATTACCCCACGAATTTTACCGTTTTTAGAAGGTACAGCATTTGAAGCAAATGTTGCAAATTCACTTACTCTTAAAATCACTTTATTTCCAAATTGATCTGAAATTTCATGATTTGTGGCGCCACCTAAACTATTTAATGAAGCATCATAGTATTTTTTACCTAGAGAAGCATCAGTAAATTGAACCGCATCAAATTCAATCAACATATTTAAATATTGATCGTTTTTTGCAGCTGCAATGGTTAAATTTTTCTTGATATCGTTTTCATTTACATCAGTACAAGAACGTAAAATAACATTCTTATAATCAACACCAGATACTCTACCAACACCACCGTTATATGAAGAACCTATAACAGTAGAACCGTGTTGTTTGTTGAAATAACGATTTTTGTCTAGTTTAATGGTTACTTTTCTACCCGGTTCAAATTCGGTGTATAAGTTGTAATTATCAACTGGCATACTAAACCCTTTTAATCCGTCTAACGACATCATTGAAATCGATTTGTAAAAATTTCCTCCTTCATCACTTGATGTAACATAAGCTTCAATATAATCTACAACTGTTTCAGAGGTAGTATAAGGAACTGTGGTAGCAGTAGCAATATTTGTAATATCACTAACTTCCTTAGTTTTAGTTATAGTCACACAGTCATTTGATAAATTTGGCACACCATAATCGTCGCTATTTACACAACTTGATAAAGTTGCTAAAGCTACAGTAGTAATTATTAATTTAATATTTTTCATAGCTGTTAATTTTTAGTGATCTTAATATTATCTAACTGACAAGTAGTTGTTACACCTGATTTGCTTCCCGTATATTTAAAGGCAATTCTAACGTTGTTGCTTTCAAAAGCACTAATATCTATGTTTCCACTATTTACAAAGACATCATCTGCTGTTGGTGTTGTAAAAGTCAATGGTGTCCAAGTTGCAGTTGCAATTCCTGCTGTAGTTCCATTGAAGTTAGTTGAAATAAATGCAGTCAAAGGATAACCGTTTGAAAATCTTGTTTTAGTATTGAAAGATAACATTTCTCCTGATGTTGCTGTTAAATCAATAGCAGGTGTAATTAGCCATGCTACATCATTAGTTCCTGTAGCAGAATAGAAAGATGAAAATTCCGCATAAATGTTATTAGAAAAAGTTCTTGCATGCCATAAACGAGTGGCAGTTGCATTATGGTTTATCCAACCCGCTAATGAGATTGCAACTTCATTTGAACCGCTTCCTGTTGGAGCAGATTCAAAACCTTCATTAAAAGCATAACTATACAC
>JAGOAL010000014.1 GCA_017983975.1 Flavobacterium sp. | reverse complement strand
TTTTTAATTGGATACAAAGGTAATAAAATCTATTAAAAATATTTTTAAAAAAGTACTTGCGAATGAAAAAAGTCTTTGTATATTTGCACTCGGTTTTCAGGACAGGAAACCTATGAGTTTTAAAAAAGATTTTTATTTATAGATTTTAAAAGATACTACAATGAGTAAGAGAACGTTTCAACCATCAAAAAGAAAAAGAAGAAATAAGCACGGTTTCATGGATAGAATGGCTTCTGCTAATGGAAGAAAAGTGCTTGCTCGTAGAAGAGCTAAAGGAAGACATAAATTAACTGTTTCTTGCGAACCAAGACACAAAAAATAATGTTTTAGTTTAAAGCAATATATCAGCCGTTACTTTTATTAGTAGCGGCTTTTTTTTAAAGTGTTTATAAAATTTGAATAAGTTTTTGTAACTCTTTTTAATACAAATAGTATTACAATTATTTTTACACAACATACTACACAAAACAACAACACAATGCCAAAAGACACTTCTATCAAATCGGTTTTAATTATTGGATCAGGGCCTATCGTTATCGGACAGGCGTGTGAATTTGATTATGCAGGTTCGCAATCAGCTCGCTCATTAAGAGAAGAAGGAATTGAAGTTATCTTAATCAATTCTAATCCAGCAACCATCATGACCGACCCTTCCATGGCCGATCATGTATATTTAAAACCACTGACTACAAAATCAATCATTGAAATTCTAAAAGCACATCCGCAAATTGATGCGGTATTGCCTACTATGGGCGGACAAACTGCACTTAATTTAGCCATCGAGGCCGATGAAAAAGGAATTTGGAAAGATTTTGGAGTTCGATTAATAGGTGTTGACATCAATGCTATCAACATTACCGAAGATAGAGAGCAGTTTAAAAACTTACTGAATAAAATAGGTATTCCGCAAGCGCCAGCAAAAACGGCAAATTCTTTCTTACAAGGAAAAGAGATTGAGCAAGAATTTGGCTTTCCATTAGTAATTCGTCCTTCGTTTACATTAGGAGGAACAGGTGCTGCAATTGTGTACAAAAAAGAAGATTTTGACGGCGCATTAACTTATGGTTTAGAAGCGTCACCAATTCACGAAGTCTTGATTGACAAAGCTTTAATGGGTTGGAAAGAATATGAATTAGAATTATTACGCGATAGTAACGATAACGTTGTTATTATTTGTACCATAGAAAATATGGATCCAATGGGAATTCATACCGGAGATTCAATCACAGTGGCTCCAGCTATGACTTTATCGGATACGACATTCCAAAAAATGCGTGATATGGCCATTTTAATGATGCGTTCTATTGGAAATTTTGCGGGTGGTTGTAACGTACAATTTGCGGTTTCACCTGATGATAAAGAAGATATTGTAGCTATTGAAATCAATCCGAGAGTTTCACGTTCTTCGGCGTTAGCGTCAAAAGCAACGGGTTACCCAATTGCTAAAATCGCAACAAAATTAGCCTTAGGGTACAACTTAGATGAATTACAAAATCAAATTACAAAATCAACTTCAGCTTTGTTTGAACCTACATTAGATTATGTAATTGTAAAAATACCACGCTGGAACTTCGATAAATTTGAAGGTGCAGACAGAACATTAGGACTTCAAATGAAATCGGTTGGAGAAGTAATGGGAATCGGGCGTTCGTTCCAAGAAGCATTGCACAAAGCTACACAATCGTTAGAAATTAAACGAAATGGGCTAGGAGCAGATGGGAAAGGCTATAAAAACTACGAACAAATCATTGAGAAATTAACGTTTGCTAGTTGGGACAGAGTTTTCGTAATTTATGATGCCATTGCCATGGGAATTCCGCTTTCACGAATTCATGAGATTACTAAAATTGACATGTGGTTCTTAAAACAATATGAAGAATTGTTCCATTTAGAGCGCGAAATTTCAAATTATAAAGTAGATACACTCCCAAGAGAATTGCTTTTAGAAGCAAAACAAAAAGGATACGGTGACCGCCAAATAGCACACATGATGGGTTGTTTAGAAAGTCAGGTGTATAAATTACGTGAAGAGCAAAACATCAAACGCGTTTATAAATTAGTTGATACCTGTGCGGCTGAGTTTAAAGCGGTAACGCCTTATTTTTACTCAACTTTTGAAGCCGAAATTGAAAAAGCTGACGGAACTAAATACGTTCATAACGAGAGTATTGTTACCAATAAGAAAAAAGTAGTCGTTTTAGGTTCAGGGCCTAATCGAATTGGACAAGGAATTGAGTTTGATTATTCTTGTGTGCATGGGGTTTTAGCTGCAAAAGAATGTGGTTATGAAACCATCATGATCAACTGTAATCCAGAAACGGTTTCTACCGATTTTGATACGGCAGATAAATTGTATTTCGAACCTGTTTTTTGGGAACATATTTACGACATCATCCAACACGAGAAACCAGAAGGTGTAATTGTGCAGTTAGGTGGGCAAACCGCATTAAAATTAGCCGAAAAATTAGCCAAATACGGCATTAAAATACTAGGAACTTCGTTTGATGCGTTAGACTTAGCCGAAGATAGAGGTCGCTTTTCTGATTTATTGACCGAGTTGAATATTCCATTTCCTAAGTTTGGTATTGCCGAAAGCGCTGAAGAAGCTACTTTATTAGCGGATAGTTTAGATTTTCCATTGTTAGTGCGTCCTTCGTATGTATTAGGAGGTCAAGGCATGAAGATTGTCATTAACAAACAAGAATTAGAAGAACACGTAATTGATTTATTGAAATCGATACCAGGAAATAAATTATTGTTAGACCATTATTTAGATGGTGCCATTGAAGCCGAAGCTGATGCTATTTGCGATGCTGATGGAAATGTGTATATCATTGGAATTATGGAGCATATTGAGCCATGTGGAGTGCATTCAGGTGATAGTAATGCCACATTACCTCCATTTAACTTGGGCGAGTTTGTGATGCAACAAATTAAAGACCACACCGAAAATATTGCAAAAGCATTACAAACGGTTGGTTTAATCAATATTCAGTTTGCAGTGAAAAACGATATTGTGTACATCATTGAAGCCAATCCTAGAGCTTCGCGTACTGTGCCGTTTATAGCTAAAGCCTATGGCGAACCGTATGTAAACTATGCTACTAAAGTAATGCTAGGCCACAGTAAAGTAACTGATTTTACTTTTAACCCACAATTAAAAGGATATGCCATTAAGCAACCAGTATTTTCATTTAGTAAGTTTCCTAATGTAAACAAAGCCTTAGGACCAGAAATGAAATCAACGGGAGAAAGTATCTTGTTCATAGACGATTTAAAAGACGATCAATTCTATGACTTGTACTCACGACGAAAAATGTACTTAACAAAGTAATACTAAAAATCCCAATTGTAAGATTGGGATTTTTTTTATACTTTAAAAACGGCGAGTAGCCATAAATAGCTTTTTTTGTATAACGTTCCCACGCTTTGCGCTGTTGCGAGCTTCGGAACTGAGTTTTTTCTGCTAAATTATTATTTTTTGCGAAAGAAAAACGTCCGGTTTGCACAAAATTCTCAATAGCGCAAAACGTGTGTTGGTGGCTGGCGTTTTGTCTATTACAAATATTTTAATAATTCTCTTACTAATCTAAAGACTGTTGTTGATGATTCTTCACTTGCAGGATTGTTATGGTCAAGTCTGTCGTAAATTTTTTCAGCTCTTTCAATCGCTAATATTTTTCTTTCTTTTCCCGTTTTTTGATCAATTCCATCTAGTAACTCAAAAATTTCTTCGGTTATCATTTTGCTTTTTTTACCATCATAGGAAGTGTTGAAGTCCTTCAAAGATTTATTTAATTTGTCATTATACTCATCTCTGTGCATACCACCACCTTGATGGTCATTAAAATGAAGTAGAATCCAATATTCAAATGCTTGATTAGAATATGCTATACCAAATCCATTGGCATCTGCTAGTAAAATAGCATTATTAAAGTCAATATTATCAAAATCATCTTTATCAAAAACACACCAAACTTGTTCATAACTAGTTTGATTAGCTAGTTGTATTGCTCTATTAACTAAAGATATAGTATTAAATCCTTCTCCAACTGGTTCGATTGTAGCTGATGTAAGTCTAAATTGATTAAAGTATGATGGTTCCGTATTTTTACCTTCACAAACTATTAGAATTGTTGGTTTTTTGGTTAATACGGGTTCTGGTCTTTTAATACTGGTTTCTGCTCTACGATTAGCTTTTAATTGTGCTCTGTGCTTTTCTTTATCTAGAGCCTGTTCTGCTTTTTTATCCTTCATTCTCATATTACGGCAGAATATTATCAAGGTTATTAAAAAATCCTAAATATGGAATTGCTCCATATTTACCCTTAATGTAATTTTCTTCAAATGATTCGGTTTTTCTGACTTCGTCAGATTTAAAATCCGCTAAAGAATAAAGTTTGGCTTCGCCAAATTTATTTTTATCAGTAAACCAAATTTGGTCACGTCTAAATAATCCAGAACTTAGAAGATTTGTGTCGTGAGTATTGAAAATTAATTGCGCATTCTTTTTATTAAATTCTTTTGAATTAAATAAGGAAACGATTTTACAAACTAGATTAGGATGTAATTTTGAATCAAGTTCATCAACAATTAGTGTGTAACCATTTTCAATAACATCTAAAATCGGACCAGTTAAAGCAAAGAATTTTTTAGTTCCAGATGATTCATCATCAAACAGTGAAAAATTAACAAAGTCAATAGCTTTTTTGTTAGAATCAAATTTTTTATGAGAAGTTAAAACGTCTGAAAGAATTTCTTTCTTGTCGTCAATGACTTCTTTAGTAATTTTATCTTTAAGTTCCTTCGGCATATCTTTAGGAAGATTTGCTAAATCAATCTTTTCAAGATTAATATCTTGAATTCCCAAATCAGCTGCTTTTAACAAATTTAAAATTTTTACTTTTTGATTAGGGTCATCAGTTTTGCTTAATGTAAAACCTCTATAGCCAGATTCATTGAGTCCCGAGATAGTTTTAAGTTCTTTGAACCAATCCATTACTTCAATAGAAATTTTATCATTAAATTGAGCAGAAACAGATAATAATAGAGCGTTGTTTCTCACAAGTCCTTCTTTAATAACTGTTTTTCCTTTAGTGAAATTTCTGGTATGTGTTTCAAAATCATCACCATCTCTGTAAAAAAGTTCAATTTCTTTACTTTTAGGTTTATAGTAAAGCCATTCTGAAATTACACTTTTTTTATCAACCTCAAATCCATATCGGAACATTACATCATTGTGTGTGAATACAACTTCAAATTCAGAAGGAGAATTCTCAGTTTCGCTACTTAATTTAAATGGTTCTGTGTCGATTTCATCGCCTTTTTGGCTATCTTTTGAGCTTGAAATAACAAAGTATTTCATAAAATTTAGAGCTTCAAAAAATTTGCTTTTCCCGCTAGCATTTGCACCATAAACCACGGCACTTTTAACTAGTCTAATGTCGAATTTATTGTCATTATAAACATTATCAACTTCACGGGTATCTTTGTCATAGTTTGAAGCAACAAGATTTAAAGAAGTTTTCTCTTTAAAAGTTTTAAAGTTCTTAACTGAAAATTGCAATAACATAATAAATGTATTTATTGTAAATAATAAGCAAATATACGCTTTATTTTACATGTAAGTGTAAAATTAACATAGTTTTTGAAATTTTATCGCTAAAAAAGAATTCTATTTTGCAGTTCTCGTACGCTTGCCACCAACTTGTATATATGCGCTACAAAGTAGCGCCAATCTACCCATTTTTGGGTGTATATGCGCTACTTTGTAACGTATATTCAAATATACTATTATTTTTAATTTATAGTATCTTTTTTTAACTTTTATTTAGATGTTGTGCTTAAAAAAAGGCTCACTTTCGTGAACCTTCAAACTAACTTAAAATTAATTAAAAACCAAAGCTGTCTGTCAGTCGTTGTATTAACTTATTTCTGTAATTCAGCTTGCATATAATTTAAGTTTTTGGTGTATTTATTTTCAGAATTGGACCATTTTTCAGCTTCAGTTTTCCATTTTATAAAATTAATGCTATCTTTTATTTTGAAAAATTCATAGGCAAGATTATGGGCCGTTTCTTGAATGAAGTTATGCTCTGTACAATTTATCATTATTAAGTACGTTTCTGCTACTTTTTCAAAATTCATTAGTTTAGTATAGGTATACGCTAATTCTTTTAAAGCATAGCAATCCTCAGGGTTATCATTTATTGCTTTTTTAAGTGTAAACTCTGCTTCATCAAATTTTCCTAAAGCATTATAGGAAAACCCAAGTTCAGTTTGTAAACCTTTAAATTTAGGATTGATTTTATCTGCTTTCTTAAGATATAATAATGCTTTTTCGCATTCATTCCAACTGTTATACATATAGCCCCAACAATATAATCTATCTACAGAATTTTCTTCGGTTTTACATGCTTTTAACCAATTTGGTATTTTTTCAATATGTAATTCTTTAAATTTTTCTTCTGGAATTTCGGCAATTGCTATTCTGTTTGGTTGAATTTTAGATTTTTTAAATCCTACTTCCTTTTCATCTTCACTTATAAGTTTATTAAATGTTCCGTTTTTTTCAATTTTAAATTTTCCCTCATAATTGAAAGACAATCCTGCTTTAGAGTCGATATATATAAAGCCAAAAGTGTAAGTACTGTCTTTGTCCATTTGATAGGCAATCCATTTGTCTTCACACTGGATATTTCTTTTGTCAAATTGTAAAAGATTTTGTGCATATAAATTTGTAGTGAATAGTGTTAATAGTATTAAAGAATATCTCATATCATATTTTTTTATGGTTTAAGTACTATAACAGCTAACTTATTTCGTTTTCTATTATAACCAAATATAATAATTATTTCAATAATTAACACTCATTAGTAACTAATTTTAATTTATTAATACTTATATTTGTATTCAAGCGGTTGGTTTTTTTGTTTTCCCTAGAGGAATTATTTTTTTTCTCTAGAGCAATGAAGTAATTTCTCTAGGGAATTTATATTCATGCTGTACAGCAATCATAAATAAGACCAAGTGCAAATGTGAAGATTTAAAAGTCGATCAATTCTATGATTAATACTCCTAAGAAAATTTACTAAACGAAGTAATACTAAAAATCCCAATCAAACGATTGGGATTTTTAGTATTTATTTTGCATCTACGAATTGAAAATTAGAGCTATCGGTTTTTTGCATTTTTTTTTAAAATAGGTAGATGTGGAATAATTACTACTGTCGGCGGATGCCTTAATTACACGTTTTTTTATAATCTTCTATCATTCTTAAATAAGGTGTAATTTGAATTTCAGAATCTAGATTATTTAATCTTATATTTCTTTCATTTTTTTTGATGGTTTTGTCACTCTTTATTTCTTTTGCTTTTGTTTTTTCTAGTTCATCAACATCAAAATATTTTGAGTCAAAATTCCATATATTTTTTTCATTTACATTTTCATTTACAAATTTTGGACAATCTTTAAAAATTTCTATTAAACCTCCAGACCATTTATGAAGTAATTTAGATTTATTAAAAATATCACTAATACTATAATCCATAACATTTATTGCAAAATTGTCTTTAGGGTTATTTAAGTAAATCATAGTCGCAGCTTTTTCAAAATTACCGGTTCTATTACCATTTAAATCTTCCATTTCTTCATAAACATCATATGAGAAAATATTTATTACCCCTTTTGAATAAAATGGTAACCAAGCTTTAGTTTTTAAATCTTTGATTGATCCATCTGAATTTACAGTTGCTAAATCCATAAGTTTATAATGATTAAAAGAAATACTATCTTCTAGAATTCTCACTTCATTGATTTCGTTGCTCGTTAAATTTATCTCTTTTTGATTTAGTTCTTTTTTAAAGCTAAAAGATTTATCAGATAAATTCAAAGCGTCACTATAGCTTGATGAAAATGGATTACTTACATTTAAACTCAATACTTTATTTTGAATAAAACCATATATATATCCTATTTCTTTAGTTCCATTAATGTGTGTAATTTCAGCTTTGGTATATTTGGCTGAAAAATCAACCTTCAATCCCAATAAATTAATTTCAACTGATTTTCCACGAATTATTTTTTGAGAATATGAACTCAAACTTAATAATGTTATTAAAATAATAAATGATTTTTTCATTGTTTAATTATGTTTTAGTTTCTTTTTTCCAAGGTCATGCAAACTTGTTTACATGTTTTATAACGTAGTTATAATTTTTTTCAAAAATATCATTTATTTTTATTTTTTTTAACTTTTGAAAATTGTTTTATAAAAAAAGCACCGATTGTTCGGTGCTTCTAAAATTGAAAAGTACTGGGAGTATATTACATACCTCCGCTCATCTGTTTTTTAAAATCTTCCAGGGTTATTTTAGTGTAGCCTTCACCCGAAATTACAAAACAATCTTTTGGTAATTCTTTTGAAAAAGAGGTAGCTGTCATGGTCATTTCACCTTGTGGTGTGTTAGTAATTATTTGTAGTGGATAACCTGCTAATTTTACTTTAGTTTCTTTTAATGGCGTTTGAGGCGCAATAGCTTCGGTAATGTAGAACACGTTTGTATTTCCGTCTGCCATTTTAACGTTTGCTTTATAGCATTTAAAACCAGCAATTTCTTTTACATCACTTTTGTCATAAGTTACATCAGTAGCGTTGTCAAGATCAGCAGCTCCTTTGTTGCTGTTTAACGCTTCTTCTCCAGCTTCAATGATTTCATATTTCATACCCATAACCTCTACAGCCATTTTGGTATCTTTAACGTTCCCAATTGGAGTAATAGTTTTCATCAACATCATGCCACTCATCATGTTCATTTCTGTAGCTTGTGTTTTTTCATCAAAATGGATGGTTAAGGTGCTTTCGCCCATCATGGCAGCAGCTTCATCGTTTCCTGTTAACTCTAATTTATAAGCAACAGATCCTTTTTTTAAGGCTTGTGCATTCATCACTCCACCAGCAAGTAGTACAATAGCGAATGCAATTTTTGTAAGGTTTTTCATTTGAATTTTTTTTAGATTTGTAAAGATAATAATTTATTGTTTCTAATGTTTCTCTAATTTATTGATTTTTTTTAAGTAAAACTTTTTCTTGTGTAAATTGATACGCTGCGTCTAAAAAGGCAATCATCTTTTTCCAATTAGCATTCGGTTCAAACGAATTCAAATATTTTTTAGTTGAAACAATAATTAATTTGTTGTCTTTTATTTCGGCTTTACTTGTAAAACTTCCGGTTTCGTTTTCAATACTTACATTGAGCTTATCTAGTCCGCTAACGCTGTATCCTTGCGGAATGTTTAACTCAATTACATAATCAAACGTGCGCGGAAATTGGGTATAAATATTATTGGTTCGGTCGTGTTCTTTTTCTTCAATGTCTATTTGCGAACTGATGAATTTTCCAATATTTAATATATAGTTGTTTCCAGCTTTTTTAATAAAGTTTGACGTAATATTGAAATTTTCGGTAAATACTAATGGGTCATTAACACCAAAACGTCCTGTTTTATTTATAGTTAAATCGTGCTTATCAACGGTTATTTCGTACTCGTCTTCAATTTCTTTTTTGAATTTTTCCACTTTATCTTGTTTCAATTTTTCAAGTAAAGCAGCATATTCTTTTTTGTATTTTTCTTTGTCTTTTTTATTACGTACCAAATCTAATACAGGACTTGTGCCGAACATTTCATGATCTTCTGTTACATAATCATAGAAGAAAATTTTACTATCGTGTTCAAATTCTTTATTGTGGCCGTATAGCGAACTTACTTTATTTGCACTTGCCGTAGCAAAGTCTGGGGCAATGGTAAGTGTGGTAATTACTTTTGATAAGTTGTCTTTGTGTGTAAGGCTAGGAAGTGTAATTTCTTCAATATCACTTACCTTTTTGCTTTTAGATACTTTTAAAGCATAGGCTTTTGTACCTTCTAGCGAACTGTCAAACTGGTTAGGCACAGCATAGGGTTCAAAGATGCCAAAATAGATTGGGCTTTGGGTATTTACTTTTAGTAAAATTCTAATGTTTTGCTGTAATAAAACGTCTTTAATAGGGCCATTTTCTTTTCCGGTGGCCACAATAATGTCAAAAGCAATATTGTTTTTCTTTAAAAATTGCATGAAGTAATTGATGAATTGCTCTTCTTTGTTAAAGAAAATAGGAGCATAGCCATATAAGCTAAACGGATACATTATTTTAGCTTCGTTTATTACAAAAGCTTCAATATAACGGGTGTAAAATTGATGGCGCATGAAATAATAAACAGCCGTTACTTTTTCTTCATCAGATTTAAAAGTTTTTCCGTTTAAAAAATCGTTTACATCATCTAAATCACCGAAAGGATAGAACTTAGTATCATAATAATTGAAAATATCTTCTTTGGTTACGGTTTGTTTGATAATGCTTTCTTTTTCGGGTAAAAAGGCTTCTGCACGTTGTTCAAATTTACCAGAACGCGCAAAATAGACTTGAAATTTGTAACAAGGTAGTTCTACTAACGGTAAAAACCAGCGTGGAAAATCATTTTTTGGAATATCGGTTGCCTCAATTTCATAGCGGCGTTCACCACTTTTATCTAAAGGAATTTGTTTTAAAGCGGGTCCGTTATTATAGGTATTAAAATTGACAAAAAAATCATTTTCAGTTTGAAATGCTAATTTATAATATAAAACAGGGTAGGTTTCGCCTAAAGTTCGTTCTTCAGGATCAAAGCCAAATTCTAGCGTAGAGCTAAATGTTTCTGTACTGTAATTATAGAAATCAATGATGTCGCCAATTTCTAGATTAGGTACCGCCACTCTTTTTTCTTTATCAACTGTTACAGCTTCTTTTTCAGTATCGATGATGTTTTCAGTTCCATTAGGTTTAATAACTTTGATACCTACCACAGTTTTAACAACGGCACCGTATCGAGGATTTGATTTTTCGGAATAATTAAATTCTGAAAAAGTGGTAACGGCAGCCTGATCGTTTAGTTTTACTCTTTTTCTAAATGCTGATCGAAAGGTGACACTTTTCCCAAATTTATGATAATCATAATCTTCTAATTTACAGATCACTACAGCAGATTCATTTTTATATTTATCTGGTATAGTAGTGGCTGTTTTATAGGAATCTGTTTTACCCCAAAAAAAGTCTCTAATTTCTTCTTTGTTTTGTGCTTGAAAGATACTAGTTGTAAGGAAAGCTAGTATAAGTAATTTAAATTGCATGTTCGATGGTTATTTGGTTAACACTACTTGTTCGGTATAATTTTTTTGTATTTCGGCAAAATGCGACTTCCATTCGTCAAATTTTACCGATTTTATTTTACCATTTTTAAACAAAAATTGCTTAGTATATTTTAGACTATTTCCTTTGACTTCATAGTTTATTGTAATGGTATAATCTTCTGTAGCAATGGCAATATTATTAGGTACTTTTGATACTTTATAGCCTTCGGGTATTTGCAACGTTATACTTATGTCATCAAATGATTTGTAATTAAGTAAGAAATCGGTTTTACGGTCTTTAAAATCAAACGAATTATATTCTTTATCGTAATTTAAATCAATGTAAATTTCATTATCAAATGATGAAATATGGTTAGCAATTGCCACATCATAATCTAGTGATAATTTTTGATCTCTATTGGATAAATCAGATGTTTTAATGTTGCTCACTGTACAATTTTTATCTCTAGAATTTAAGTACCATTTTAAGGCATCTTCCTTCTTGTCATTTTTTATGTTATTATAATTGTATAAAAATGAAGCCCTACTTTCTCCTGAAAATTCCATTTTAACTTTGCCTTTCAAGGTTTCATTTTCTAGTGTATAGTTAATGGTGCTTTTTTCGGCATTGGCAACCGCAGTTTGTAACGGAATTTTATCTATGATAAACGAAGCACCATCTTCAATAAGCACTTCTTTGCCCTGAATGCGTTCTGCATATTCGCCAAACGAATTGTATTTTTCGGTTCCATCGAGAAAATAACGTTTCCCATTTTTAAACAATGCACAAATCATATGATTATCAACTGATAGCGAAGGCGTGCTGTAATCATAGGCAATATGATTGGTCCCAATCCAGCATAATCTAGCGTCAAATCCTGCGGCTTTAAGCATTTGTTTAGTTAAATTGGCCATTCCTTTACAATCGCCATAGCGTTTTTGAAATACATTTTGAGAATCGTCGGGTTTAAACCCTGCAATGCCATCTTCAAAAGCAATGTATCTTATGTTATCTTGAACCCAGTAGTAGATGTTCTTAATTTTTTCTTCGTCTGTTTTTGCTGTTGCTGTTAGTTCTTTAACTTTTGCTGCATATACGCTTGTGTCGTCTTTCATACTATCGACTAATGATTTATACCATTTGTATAAATCGGCAGTTGAACTGAACAATTGTTTTTTTTCGTTTTTAACAGTAAACGATTTGGCTACAAATAATAAATGAGGGTATAAGAAACTAGGACCTGGACTAAAATTATCTTTAGCATTTCCTATAACATTAGTTATGGTGTAAGTATAAATCGTATTTTCTTCGTTCTTAGTACTTGTTTTTTTGATTGAAAACCCATCAAAGTTAAATTCTTTAATTTCTAGTTCTAGCCATTTTGGAACTTCTATAATTACTGTTTTTTCAATAATAGGAAATTCGTCGCTTAGGTAAATACTAGTAAAATATTTACTGTCTTTGATTTTCTTATCCATGTGGTATTTATAGGTATATCCTTGCACTGGAAAATCAACTTGCATATACTTAACGCGAGCATCGTTATAAAAGAGATCATCGCTTTTATAAAACTCATCGTTGACTAAAAAGTTTGTTTGCTTATCGGTTTTATACTTTAAAGAAAAATTTTCAATCACCGATTGGCTGTCATAAAATTCATATTTTTGAATATCAGCTCTGTGATTAATATTCATTAAGTGTTCTATAACGCTGTAATTAACTTCAACAAGATCATTAGATTTATTAATTGAAAAAGTTACTTTTTCGGCACTATTGAGTATAGCAATATCGTATTTGTCATACTTTTCTCGAATCGATTTTGCGGTTTTAATTTCCTCTGGGGATGGATCAGCATTTTTTTGCGCTATTGCCAACAAACTAAAGAATAGCAGAAAGAGTAAGGGAGGAATTCTCATAAAATAATTATTAACGATTCTGTTTAATTTGGTAATCATTTACTAATAATAGAAAGTAAACGAGATTTAATTATATAATATGCAATAATATAAAAAATATATTTATTGTATAAAATAAAAACCGCCTCTTTGAATAAAAAAGGCAGTTTTTATTTTAAAAAAAAATGTGATTAGTTTTTCTTAACAAAACGTTCCGTATATTTTATTCCATCAATTGTTTCTATGGCTAAAATATAGATTCCTTCTGATAAACTTGCTATACTAATTGTCTCATTTGTTAATTTTACATTTTTGATTACTTTTCCAAGCATCGATACAATGCTTACATTTTTAATCGTACTTAAATCGATATTTGAAATAGTAAGTTGTTCTGAAGCTGGGTTTGGATAAAGAACTATTTTATTGGTACTAAAATCGTCTTGTGCTAACGGACTTGAGCCTTCAACCACGTGAAGTAATTGGTTAATAGATGGGTTGTTAATTACATCTACAACACCAGAAGGCCATCTTATAATAACTTGTGAAATGCTAGTTGCAGTTCCAATACCGAAATGAGCATTTAAAGAACTCATGTATTTGAACCCTTCACCACTTCTAATGTCTCTAATTTGTTTACCCCAAGCGCCGTATATTTCAACTCGGGTGCCAATTCCATTTCGATTACTTTGTATTCCTTGTAATGATAATTTTATCCAGTTATTGCTATTGGGAACGGCATAACGAATCGTGGTTCCATTTTGAATATCTAGAAATCCGTCATTATTTAAATCGCCAACAGCCCCTACGCTTATACCGGCGTAGGTAGTAGGTAAAAATGTACTATTTCCTTGATTAAACATAATTTTTCCACCACCACCTAAAACATCAACAAAACCATTGTTATCAAAATCGTAAGCAATATTGTCAATGTTTGTAGCTGTATTAGTATCCCAACCAGAACCAGCAGTAATATTAGTAAAACCTTCTTCAGTTGTGTTTGTGGTATCTAAATTATTTCTAAAATATTTATGTAAACTAGCGCTAGCTGTGATGATGATGTCCATATCTCCATCATTATCAAAATCTGCAATAGCAGATGACCAAGTTTGAATAGGCGTTACATTAATACCTGCAGAAGCAGAAATATTAGTATAAGTGTTATTGCCATCATATCGATACAATTCACATGGAGGTCCCGAACATTTAGAAACGAAAACATCGCTATCTCCATCATTATCAAAATCGGTAAATAGAGTGGCATAATTACCAGTTGTAGTTGCAATACTCATTGATCCTGGAGTAATCGTTGACTGATAAAAAGTTAAATTTCCATTCCCATTATTTAAATAATAGCAACTAGGTGCAATATCATGGCAAACAAAAATATCTAGATTTCCATCATTATTTAAATCTGAAAAGTTTGTTCGTTGCGAAAAAATGTTCTGACCTGGAACAAAAGCGGTGTAAATTGACCCCGTATTATTAGAAGTAATAATGGTTGCTCCACTTCCATTTCCTAATACCAAATCATTATAACCATCTTCATTATAATCACCCGCTGCCATACTCCAGTTTGGAAGCAATGCTGCAGTAGCAGTACCAGTAAAAGAAAAATTATGATCGGTTACCGTGAAATTTCCAGCTGTATTTCCTTGAAAATGAACACGCATAGAAGTTGCATTAATACCTACAATATCATCTTTATAATCGCCATTCATATCTGCAACACAAATGTTATAAGAGCTGTTTATGGTTGAAATGGTTTGTGTTGTATAAGTTATTGGATAAATTATTGGTACTACCGATAAAGTAAAATCAAAACCAGCCGCATTCCAGCGATTATCCCAAACTATATAATAAGTTATACCAGCAACTACTTCAAATGTTTTTGTTGAAAGATTTGAATTTGTATTTCCAGAATTACACGCAATTATTCCAGAATTATCATCATTTGCCACACAAGTTAAACCCGTTAAACAATTACCGGTATACACGCTAAAATTAGTGTCTTTACAAATATTTGTAATTAGATCTGATGAAACGGTTACCATTGAATTAACATTTGGTGTATAAGAAAACCATTTAGATAAAGTTGAAGAGGAACAAGATGTAGAAATATTGGTTTGATCTATCGCATTTACAGTTGTTGTGCCAGGAGTTATAGTAGTTGCGGTACTACACGGATTATAGTCTGTAGGAATTTCGGAAATTTGAAATTTAAATCCTGTAGCGGCATAGCGGTTGTCCCAAACAATATAGTAGGTTGTATTTGCAATGGCATTAAATGAAGCTAATGACAAATATGAATTTCCATTTGATGTACAATTAATACTTCCCGAATCATCATCAGCAACTACACAACTTAATGTAGAACATGAACCAGTATAAATACGTAATCGGGTATCTAAACAAATATTTTCAATTAAATCTGATGAAACAGTAACTGTATAATTACTCGTAGGTGTATAAGCATACCATTCTGCAGCTGTAGTAGATGCATTTGTATAGTTGCACAGAGTTTGAGGCAACTCAGTTCCGTTAATAGTGCTTATAGTAAATGTTCCTGCGGAAGTAATTGGTGTAGCTGTTGCACAATTATCTTGTGCGGAAAGTGTACCAAAGCAAAAAACAATTATTAGAAAGTATATTTTTTTCATTTATTAAAATGTTTTTATCGACAATCGTCTAATGAGTTAATCCAATTTTCTATAAGTGTTACCCCTTCTGTATGAATAATTGTGCGTCCATGAAGAGGCATTCTATAGGTTTCATCTACAGTGTTTACCCTGTGGTACAACATGGATTGATTTACTCTTCTAGGAGTGACAATTTTGTTTAAGTCTGGTGCGAAATCTTGCATATCTTGGGTGTCTACACAAACGCCCATATTGGTTAAATTATTATTCGTTTCAGAATAAGCTAAACGCATTGGACGATAATCACAATGACCATTTTCGGTATGACAATGCGCACAATTAATATCAAAATAAGAACGCACTCTTTTATCTAAAGGCTTACTAACATCGTTATAATTTACGGTAGTGTTTTCTTCGTTAGGTAAATTGAAATTGTTTTCTAAAATTCCAAGTTGAATCCATTTTGTAAGTTGATTAACAGTTTCACTTCCGTAATTATAAGGTTTATTCAAATTTTGCGGTTTTATGCCTATTGGAATATTAGTTTGAGTGTAAACATTATTGATATAACTTTTTGTTTTATGACAAACAATACACTGAGCTTCATTAGGAATTCGGTATTCGATGTTTCTAACGACATTGTTTTCATCGCGCCAAGAAATGTTTTTAACGCTACTGTTTAAATCCATGTAGGCTTCCGTTTGATCGTCATTCCAAACATAATCGGCAAAAATCCATCCCCCTTCTTTTCGAATCATGATTCTTGTTTCAATGATTTTAGTGGTGTTAGCAGGTTGTACATTGTCGTAATAAAAAGTCTTGATAATTGCTGAACCTACAGGAAGTTCTAAAATATTGTCATCACCATTATAAGTTGCTTTAGCTCCTTTTGGAATCCAAACAAATCGCTTTTTATGAGCATAATCGGTAAATAAGGATGAAATTGGCTCATAAGGAATTACATCTGTAGATGGAATTTGATTTTTTAATTCGCCGCTAAAAAAGTGATAATCGGATAGTTTTTCAAAAGGTACAGCACTTAAGTCTACAACTACTGGGGAAACATCTGAATACCCTTGGTCATCGTTGTCTGTACATGAAAAGTATAAAGATATTGTAATAGCAAAAAGGGAAAGAATTGCGTATTTTTTTATCATATTGTTGTTATTTTATTAAAATAGTTACAACAAATATAACTTTTTTTTTAAAATAGCAAAACTATTATAAGACTGATCTTTAGATTTTTAAAATGGCATCGGAAATAACCACATTGTACTGCGCCAAATTTTTCAATGCCTCTGGAGATTGATAATCAAACGTCATTTCTAATGTTTTGTATTTCTTTTTGTTTTCAATACGATTGACACTGTCATAAAAGCGTCTAATTTCTTCCATATCAGATAAAATAAGCTTTGGAACGTTTACATTATTACCTGATTCATCTTTGGCTACCATGGTGAAATAACTCGAATTGCAATGCTTTTTAACGCCGGTTTGAATTTGCTCTGAAATTACTCGAATACCTACCACCATTGATGTTTTTCCAACATAATTTACCGAGGCTTTTAGCGTAACTAATTCGCCTATTTCAACCGGATTTAAAAAATCTACCGTATCCACAGAAGCCGTTACACAATAACAACCCGAATATTTTGAAGCGCATGCAAATGCAATTTGGTCCATTAATTTCAGTAAGTAGCCACCATGAATTTTTCCACTAAAATTAGAATGTGAAGGTAACATCAATTCGGAAAGTGTAATCTTTGATGCCGCAACAGTATTAGCAGTATGCATAGTTTATTCGTTTAGTTCAGAGATTTCATTGGTATCGTTTTCGGCTCTTTTTAATACCGATTCAGGTAATGATTTTTTAGCTTTGGCTCCCATTTTTTTCAATTTTTCAACACTGGTAATTAAATTTCCTTTGCCTTCAGTTAGTTTATTCATAGCATTGCCATATTCAACCTTGGCTTCATCCATTTTTTTACCAATCTTAATCAAATCACCAACAAATCCTTCAAATTTATCATATAAAGCACCAGCCTGACGTGCAATTTCAATCGCATTTTCTTGTTGCTTTTGATTGGTCCACATGCTGTCAATCGTGCGTAAAGTAGCCAATAGAGTAGAAGGTGTAACAATTACAATATTCTTTTCAAATGCTTTATTATACAGCGTAGTATCTTCATTTAATGCAACAGCAAAAGCCGATTCAATAGGTATGAACAACAACACAAAATCGGGACTTTCCATGTGATATAAATCCTGATAATTTTTATTGCCCAATTGTTCTACATGTCGATTTATAGATACCACATGCTCTTTTAAATGTTGATTTTTCAAACTATCATCTTCTTCATTGATGTAGCGTTCATAAGCCGTAAGCGTTACTTTTGAATCGATAATCATTTTTTTACCATCAGGAAGATTTATGATAACGTCTGGGAACACTCGATTTCCTTCTTCAGTAGTATGACTTTGTTGCACGAAATATTCTCTATCTTTTTCGAGCCCTGATTTTTCTAAAACACGTTCTAAAACTAATTCACCCCAATTTCCTTGCATTTTGCTATCGCCTTTTAATGCCTTGGTTAGATTGATGGTTTCCTTGCTCATTTGTTCGTTCATTTCGCGAAGGCCCAATATTTGTTGGCGCAAAGCAGCATGATAGTCGATACTTTCTTTGTGCGTGTCTTCAACTTTCTTTTCAAAAAGTTGGATTCGATCTTGTAAAGGTGAAAGAATATTTTTTAAATTTTCTTTATTTTGCTCGGTGAATTTTACGGTTTTCTCTTCCAGAATTTTGTTTGCCAAATTTTCAAATTCTTTGGTGAATTTCTCTTGAAGTTGTTCCACTTCTTGCTTTTGCTCTTTATTTCGCTCTAATAAATTATCAAAATCATTCTCTTTTTTTGCTAATTGAATGGCCAACGATTCTTTTTCTTTTTGCACCGTTTCTTTTTCAGAAACTACTTGATTGATTTGAAATTTCAATTGTTCAATTTGGTTTAAATAACCATTGATTCGTTCTTCTAAACCTGATTTTTCAGATTTTGATTGAGCAGTAAAAAGCATCTTTCCAAGGAAAATCCCAATGGCAAGAGCGATAATAAAAGCGACTAAAATAAGCATTGATTCGGGCATAAATGATTTAAATATCTGAAGTTAAAAGTACTACTATTTTTCGGAATAATTAAAATTTATAACTCAAAACCGCTCTAAAATTAAATAGCGTTCCTGGTGTAAAATGAATTTCGGTAACAGATGAGGTTTCACTTTGCAGTTGCGATTCGGTTTCAAATTGAGTTTCGTTCCATTTAGTATTAAAAATGTTTTCAATTAATATTCCGGCAGTGAAATTTTTAACCGTGTAATTCAAATTCAAATCGGAAACAAAATAACCTTTTGCGGTTAAAGAATAATCTTCATTTGCAGGTCTTTCTCCTAAATATCTGCTTTTAAATGAACCTGAAAAACGATTTTTAATCACACTCAAACTTCCCATAAAAGTACTTTTTGGTGCTAACGGAATATAATTATTTCCACTTGGCTCTTCAATACTTTTGGCATCAGTATAAGTGTAATCAGCATTTAAAAATAACCAATCCGTAAATTGATAACGCAAACCAAAATCTATTCCTTTTCTAGCTGTTTTTCCACTTGGTTCTACGATTCCTGCATCGCCAACGTAAACAAATTCTTGTTCCAAAAATAAATACCAAACGGCTGAATTGAAAATTAATTTTGGCGTTGGTTTCCATACGAAACCTAAATCAGAACCATATGAAGCGGGTAATGTTTTTCGTCCACCATTAGCCACATTTACACGAGTATCGTTGCTGTGAAATCCTTTCCCTGATTTTAAAAACAGTTGAAGTTTGTCATTGTGTTTATAGAGGAAATTTAATTTTGGACTTAAAATTCCTTTGTTCACCGCTTCATTGGAATATGTTGGATTCAATTTGTCATAGTAGTCAAATTTAAAATAATCACAACGAAGTCCTGCATTAATAATTAACTTGTCGAATTTGAATTCCGTATTTGCATAACCTGATAAATTGGTTTCATTAACATTACCAAGCATAATGTTTTGCAGTGTTGTAACTCGATTGGCAGTATGAGAAAGTTCAATATCATCTACTTTATCTTGTCGTAAACCAATTCCTAATTGATAGTTGAAAGGTGTGTTTTTGATTGAAGTACGCTTTTCAAATTCAGTATTTAATCCGAAGGTTGATCGGTTTTCTTTTTGTCTAATTTGGTCTCCATTAATTGGATCTTCTAAGAAAAAAGTAAAATTCGAATACAATTCAAAATCATACAAAGAAATATAAGCATTGGTTTTCAAACTTGAATTTTCAGACAATTGTTTTTCGTGTTTGAAATTTAAAATGCTACGACTAGTGTTACCGCCTTCGGTATCATCAATGGCTCCAAATCTTCCAATTAATCCTTGGTCCACTGCTCTTTGTGGAATTTGCCCTGAAGCATTCCATTTGCTATCAAAATGAAAAACAGAAAACGATAACTTAGAAGTTTCGTCATACAAAGTGTATTTAGAAAATAGATTAGTTCGATTGAAATTTTGAGGCGAATCAAAATAACTATCTGTTTGTAAAAAAGAACCTGAGAAGTACAAACTTTCTTTGTCAGAAGACAATAAATTGAACATTCCTCGAATACGTTGTGTATTAAATTGTCCAATTTCTATTGCCACTTCATCACTTTTGATTCGTTCTTTTGTATTGAAATCTACATATCCAGCAGTAGCTAAATTACCTTTGTTTGCAAAATAAGAACCTTTGTTAAAATCAATATTATCTATGGTTTCAGGTTGTAAAAAGTGCAAATCTGCATAACCTTGTCCGTGTCCGTGAGAAACCATGTTTACTGGAACTCCGTCGACATTGATGGCAATATCAGTTCCATGATCTATATCAAAACCGCGTAAGAAAATTTGTTCTGCTTTTCCACCACCAGCATGTTGTCCAATGAATAAACCTGGAATAATACGTAATAATTCCTGAGGTGAATTTACTGGATTTGTTTTTAAATCTATTTTAGAAATTTCGTGTAAATGATTTAATTCATTTGTAATCACCACTTCTTTTAAACTGACAGCTTTTGGTATTAAATTGTAAATTCCAATTTCTGAAAGTACTGTTCGCTTTTCGTCAAAATTTTTGTGAGACAAACTAATACTGTCACCAATTTTTGAGTTTTCTAAATTAAATTCACCTTTATAATTGGAATGTGCATGCGATTTGTTTTGGATGTTTTGAATGTATACATCAGAAATAGCAATTCCTTCTGAATTTAATATTTTTCCTTTAATAATTTGTGCTTGAACTAATATTGATAAAACGATAAAAAGTATGGTGTAATAGTATTTCATTTGTTTTTATTTAAAGAAGACAAAGATATTACTTGTTACATAATTTTATTGTTAAATTTGTTAATAGAAATTTCAATTTATAAAAACCTGATGCATCATCATTTTCTTATTCACAAACCTTACGGTTATTTATCACAATTTATTTACCAACTCAAACGCAATAAAAAATTATTGGGCGAATTGTATAATTTTCCAGAAAATACGATGGCAATTGGTCGTTTAGATGAAGATTCAGAAGGCTTACTTTTGTTGACTACCGACGGCATGATGAGCGAAATCGTTCGGAGTAAAAAAGTAGAAAAGGAATATTATGCTCAAGTCGATGGAATCATCACAGATGAAGCAGTTGAACAATTGAAAAACGGAGTTGAAATTGGTTTGCACGGCAAAAAATACAAAACCAAAAAATGCAATGCATTTAAATTAGAATCACACCCAAATTTAGGCGAGCGAGGTAAAAAGATTCGGGATGATCGGCACGGACCTACTTCTTGGGTTTCCATAACTTTAACCGAAGGAAAATTTCGTCAAGTTAGAAAAATGACATCAGCGGTTGGTTTTCCTACGTTACGGTTGGTTCGAGTTCGTGTGGGAAATATTCATCTAAACGATTTAAAAGCGGGTGAAGTGCTAGAAGTGACTAGTTTTGATGTGTAATTTACTTGATTTTAAATTTACCAATGGTGGCATCAAATGTCAAATGTTCTGTGTCAAATAACGTATTAAAAATACCAGTCTGAATTAGATTACAGGGTTGGTCTTGTACTATTTGAGTTGGAGTAAATACAATCATTTCATCAGCCATTTGAATCGCTAAATCAATATCATGGGTAGAGTAGAGAATGGTTTTACCTGTTTCGTGGGTAAGTTTTTGCAATAATTTCAATAAAGTTGCTTTGTGAACCAAATCTAAATGAGTTGTAGGTTCGTCTAAAATAATAACCGAAGTATCTTGCGCCAAAGCTCTTGCAATTAAAGCAATTTGCAACTGCCCATCACTAATTTCATCGTGTTTTTTATGAATTAAATGATGAATATCGGTTAAAGCAATAGCTTCTTCAATTTTTGATTTATCAACTTCAGATAAAGTTCCTAACCAATTGGTGTATGGCTGTCTTCCCAAAGCTATAATTTCATAAATTGTTAAATTACTTGGCGGCAATTTTTCAGTCAATACAATACTCAATTCTTGCGCTAAATTAATTGCTGAATAACTTTTAATAGATTTATTTAGTAAGGTAATTTCACCATTTAAAGGAGGAATTAGTCCGGTTATGGTTTTTAATAACGTTGATTTTCCAATTCCGTTTTCACCAATTAAAGCGATTAATTTGCCTTTTTCAAGGTTGAGATTGATGTTTTGAGCAATGGTATTTGTTTTCGATTTAGTTGTATAGCCAATCGAAAGGTTTTTGGTTTGTATGGTGAAATTTGGATTGGTCATAATTAAACTTTTTTCTTTCTTATTAACAACCAAATAACTACTGGCGCTCCAATGACAGAGGTTATTGCATTTATAGGCAAAGTAATATCATTTCCTGGAACTTGAGCAATCGTATCGCAACTAAGCATTACAATTGCGCCAAGCAAAAGCGTACTCCAAAAAAGTACCAAATGATTACTCGTTTGAAATAGTAATTTTGCCATGTGTGGAACCGCTAAACCAATAAATGCAATAGGTCCAGCAAAAGCAGTGATGCTTCCGGCTAAAATACTGGTGGCAATTATGATTAATATTCGAGTTTTCTTATAGTTGATGCCAATGCTTTGTGCATATTTTTCTCCTAATAATAATGCGTTTAAAGGTTTAATCACCATAAAACTAATGGCAATTCCTATAAAGACAAAAACCGATAAAAGTGAAATTTCATTCCAAGATAAATTTGAAATACTTCCCATTGACCAAAAGGTAAATTTCTGTAATTTTTCAGCCGAAGTAAAATAGGATAATACCGAAACTATCGCACTGGTAAAACTTCCAAACATTAACCCAACAATTAAAATTGCCATGGTATCTTTGAGCTTTTGAGAAACTAGTAAAACCGCCATAAAAACTAAAAAACTACCCAAACTTGAAGCTAAAACCAATCCGTAATTGGATAAAAAGAATGTTGAAATTATTGGAGGTAAAAATCCTGTGCCTAAAATGATAAACGCAACACCTAAACTTGCACCTGAACTCAATCCCAATACATAAGGTCCGGCCAGTGGATTTCTAAATAATGTTTGCATTAATAAGCCACTCATTGAAAGTCCAATCCCAACTAAAATTGCGGTAATGGCTTTTGGAAAACGAAAATTCCACAGAATAATTTCCCAACTTTCCTTACTCATTTCTTGCGATAAAAGTCCGTTAACGACTTCTTTCAAAGGTATAGAAACCGAACCTAAACTAATATTTAGCAAAAACAAAAATACCATTGCAAGTAGCAAAAGAATGAAAAGAAGGTTTTGTTTTTTGGTAAATTGCATCAAATGAATTTTTGGCTAAATTACGTTTTTTAGCATAAATTTTAGTATACTATTGTAGCACAAAGTTACACGAAGTTTTTTACAAAGTTTCACAAAAATATCTTAGCGACTTTGCGTCTTTGCGAGCAAAAATTATTTTAACTTCTCAAAAAAGAATAACTCATGATCAGGTAACACTTCAGGATGTAAAATTTTTACAATATCTTTCAAAACCAAATCAGGTCGGTTTTGTGCTAGTTCATAATAAATGATACCGCCTGTTCTCCCTTTTTTGGTACTAAATGAATATACGTTTTTGGTTTTAACTGCTTTAAAATAAATGTAATTAGGGTTGTTATCCAAAATTTCCTTAATTGAAGTGAATTGGCCTGGACCTATCCAGAAATCGGCGTCTTTGGCTTTGTCCAAAACACTTTCAAAGGATAACGCTAAACTTCCAGTTCCTTTAGAATCTTTCCATAAATAATTGCCATTGGCTTCTTTTAAAAAATAAGCTGCCCAACTATCGCCTTGGGGTAAAAACCATTGATCTTCGTAAATTGCTCCTGCAAAAATAGTGGGTTGTGTTTTAGTGTTTTTAGCTAAAGCTAGTACCGAATTATATTCTTTCTCTATCGAATTGAATATTTCTGTCGCTTTTTCGTCCAAATCATACAAAGCGCCAAAGAACTTTATCCATTCGGCTTTGCCTAAGGGTGTTTTTTCAGTCCAATCGCCATTAAAAATGATTTTCTGTCCGTTTTTTTCTAAATTTTTATAGGTTTTTAAATCGCCATCAACACTAAATCCAACAATGACATCGGGTTGAATGTCTAAAATTACCTCGGTATTTAATCCTTGATTACTACCTAGATCTCTCACTTTCCCAGCATCAATTAAAGTTCTTGTTTTTTCAGAAGAAATGTATTGTGTCGTTGGAAAACCAATTAATGTATTTTCTACCCCTAGAGATTCTAAAGCAGGAATATGCGTTGTTGAGGTTACTATTACTTTTTTAATGGGAATTTCAATCGAAGTAAATTGTTGTAAACTATCTGGAATTTGAACGCCTTTTTTGTGAAGCACATAGGTGTAATTATCTTTTGCTTCTGGATAGGCATTGGAAACTTTCACTATTGAAAAACCATTGTATCTCACAATAGAAAAGCCTTCTGCATGTTGGATACTATTTTGTACAGAAGTATTCAGATTTGTTGAATTTTCTGATTTTTTACATTGGGTGAAACCCAAAAACAAAACGACTAAAAAGATATAATGGCGCATGAAATTCTTTTTTACAAAAGTAGTTTTTTATTTTCTGCTCGCAAAACCACAAAGACGCAAAGGTTTTTGTGTAACTCTGTGTTACAAAAAAATACTAAATTTGCAATAAAAAAATATGAGAACAGATTCTAACGAGTTTATTTATGCCGTTGCCACTATAGTTATTGCCCACTTTGTAATTGGTTTTATTTGGTTGTGGCGAAAAATGAATAAGAAGAAGTAGGTTACAATTTAAATGATATTGGAATGGAATAGGTAACTACAACAGGTTTTTTTCTTTGTGTTCCTGGAATGAAAACAGGTAATAAACTTATAATTCGTTTAGCTTCAGTTTCAAAAATTTCTCCGTTTTTTGGACCGCGCGCTCTTAAATCTCCTATTGTTCCGTCTTTTTTAATTTCAAATATTACGATAACTCGAGCTTCTACTTTATTTTTCTTAGCAGCTTTAGGATATTTTAAATTTTTTTCAATGTGTTTTTTCATTTGTTCTTGAAAACAATTCATTTGTTCTTTCCGCGCTACATTTTTGCAGTTTTCAAATAATGGAATTTGTTCTACCACTGAAAATGGAACAGCTTCATCTAAATATTCTTCAGAAATTTCTGCAGCTATAACTGAAACTGGATAAGATTCTACTGTTTCATTTATACTAATAATGCCACTGTTTTCTAATTTGAATTCAACTGTATATTGCGCTTGAACTTTTACAACTTGATTGTTGTGTTTAGCAGGAATAAATTTTGGAAGTAAATTAAGTACCCGAATTGCTTCGTTTTCAAAGGCTTTTTTGAAGGAAGTTCGCTTTCCTTTTGCTTCTGTTACTCTTATTTTTCCATCTTCATCAATAATAAAAGTGCAAAAAACTTTAGATTCAACAGTGGCTTTTTGGGCTTCTTCGGGATATTTTAGATTTTTTTCAATGTGCGTATTGATGAAATTTGCTACACAATCTCTTTGAAGGTCTCTCTTCTCATTTTTGCAATTTTCAAAAATCGGAATTTGATCTACTTTATTAAATGAAAGTACTTCATTAATTATGTTAGCATCTGAATTATTAGAATTCGCTTGTCCAAAACAACCAAATCCTGTGAATAATATAATAAAAAGATATTTCTTCATTTTAGAATTATTTTTTCAAATATATAGAAAATTAAAATACCTTTGTCCTCGAATTTTGGTTGTTGTTTCTGAATTTTCAAAACAACATTAAAAGGGAATCAAGTGATTGATGAATATTGAATAAAGAATTAAGATTTTTGAAGTTATTCTTAAATCTAAAATCATCAATTTAAAATCAAAAATCTTGAGCTGTTCCCGCAACTGTAAGCTATAAAGCTTGTTATTATCTACAATACCACTGTTGTTAATTTAGAATTATGAATTATGAATTTAGAAAATTTCTAACTTCAAATTTCTAACTTCTAACTTTCAATGGGAAGGTCGATAACAAGACGCAAGCCAGGAGACCTGCCACATTCGTTGAGTAACAAACTTTCGGGAAAAAAAGTTTGAGTATGGGTAAATTCTGTGCTTTTCTCCCCAATTTATTAATTTATGTATTAATCATAAATGAACAAAAAATTATTTGGCTTAAGTGTATTTACACTCGCTACAACTTTTTCGTATGCTCAAGAACAAGATACGCTAAAAGTTACGAATCTTAAAGAAGTGGTCGTTTCCGACACTAAATTTGCGCAAAGCAAAGAAAAATCAGGTAAAATTATTGAAGTGATTACTGCTCAAGACTTAGAAGCAAAAAAAGGTCAAAATTTGGCTAACGTATTAAGTCAGGTGGCAGGCGTTGAGATTAACGGAAACCAATCCTTTGGTGGAAAAAACTTAGGTTATTACATTCGTGGTGGTCGTAATCGTCAAACTGCTATTTATATTGATGGTGTTCCTGTAACCGATGCTTCTGGAATTAATTTAGAGTATGATTTACGATTACTTTCTGTAGATCAAATTGAAAAAATTGAAGTAATGAAAGGCGCTTCAAGTACTTTATATGGAACAGGCGCTGCAACAGGCGTTATCAATATTACGTTGAAAAAATCGGCAATAAAAGATGTTTCAGGTAGTGCCTATATTACTATGGGAACGCAAAATACTTCGGATACTTCTAAAACGAGTGCGCAAGATTTCAATCAAGGTTTTTCGGTAAACGGAACAATTCATAAAATTTCTTACATGACTTCCTTAAATAGTACTGAAACTAAAGGGATGTCGGAAGCGGCAGGAGAAAATTTTGAAGAAGATATGTTTTCAAGAGTCAATGTTTTGCAGAAAATCGGATTTAAAGCAAATGATCAATTAAGTTTTGAGGTTTTTGGAAGTTACGACCGAATCAAAAATACGTTTGATAATTCGTTTGACGGAATTATCGCTAATGCAGATGATTTGAATAATACTAGTTTATCGGAACAATTTAGAATTGGTTTCTTGCCAAAATACAACTATAATAAAGGTGAATTTGCAATCAATGCAGGAGCTTCAACAATAAATAGAAAATTAAATATTACTAATAATTGGACAAATTCTATTGATGCATATAATTACACGGGAAGAACAATTTCTGTTGATGCATTTAATAAGTATTCATTTAATAATCAATTATTTATAGTTGTAGGGACACAATATCAGTATTTTGATATGACTCAAAAAGATGCCTATACAGATGTGACCAGAGAAGGAGCCAAGTTCAATTTAATTGATCCGTATGCTACTTTGGTTTATAATTCAGATTTTGGTTTTAATCTTAATGTTGGTTCACGATTTAATACCCATAGCGAATATGGAAATCAGATAGTGTATAATATTAACCCGAGTTTTTCTTTCGATAATTTCCCTTTCAAAGTTATGGCTTCTTATAGTACGGCTTTCATCACGCCAAGTTTGTACCAATTATATGGACCGTATGGAAATTTAGAGTTAACTCCAGAAGAAAATGCTACGGCTGAATTAGGTTTTGAATCGCAATTATTGGATAAAAAAATAACGATTAATGCGGTTGGTTTTTACAGAGAAGAAGAAAATACGTTCGGATTTTTCTATGATTCATCCACATTTGAATCTTTTTACATCAATAATGACGGTATAAGTAATGCAAAAGGAGTAGAAACCAGTATTCGATATAAATTAACTAAATATTTAAATTTAGGTGGAAATTATACTTTTACTCAAGTTGAAAATCAATTAAACCGTTTGATTCCAAAACACAAAGGAAATATCGATTTGAATTACACATTTAAAAGAGGATCATTTGGTGTCAATTATCAATTTGTAGATAAAAGAAGTGATGCGTATTACGACTCAAATATTTGGGCAACTCAAGCGGTTAATTTAGCTTCTTATCAGTTAGTTAATTCGAATATATCTTATGAGTTGTTATCTAATCGATTGCATATTTTTGGAGCGGTGACTAATATATTAAATGAAGATTTTCAAGAAGTAATTGGATACAATACCCGCGGAAGAAACTATAAAATTGGATTAAATTTTTTGTTTTAAATAAAGTTAATTGTTTGATTTTAAAAGGTTTTGATAATTTTTTATCAATACCTTTTTTTTATTTGTAACAAAATTAAATTACATTCGTCTTCATTATAAACCAACTAACTAAAATGAACCAAAACGAGTTTGTACAAATAATTACTCCTTTTAAGGATAAGTTATTTCGTTTAGCGAAACGAATGCTCGTGAGTACTGAAGAAGCAGAAGATGCTACCCAGGAAGTGATGGTTAGGTTGTGGAATAAAAACAATGCTTTAGAACATTATAATAGTGTAGAGGCTTTAGCAATGACGATGACCAAGAATTATTGTTTGGATCAACTCAAAAGCAAAAGAGCTGGTAATTTGCAAATTGTGCATAACAATTATCAAGATAAGCAAGCAAGTGTTGAAACACAAATAGAGCATCAAAATACCTTGCAATGGGCCGAAAAATTGATAAATGAATTACCCGAGCAACAACGATTAATAGTACAACTTAGAGAAATTGAAGAATACGAATTTTCAGAAATTGCTCAAGTTTTAGAAATGAATGAAACAGCGGTTCGAGTAGCTTTATCTAGAGCAAGAAAAACCTTACGAGAACAACTAGAAAAAACACATAATTATGGAACTCAAGTTAGTTGAACAATTAATAGAAAAATACTTTCAAGGAGAAACTACAATTGCGGAAGAGAAACAATTAAAGGTATATTTTTCTTCAAATGATGTGGCGCCACAATTGGCAAAATATCAAGTGCTATTTGGTTACTTTGAAACACAAAAAGAAACGCAATTCGAGCAAAAACTTACTTTACAACCTAGAAAACAATTTTCTGTAAAATGGATAGGTATTGCTGCAAGTTTTGTTGTGCTTTTCGGATTATCAACCTTTTATTTTTATCCAACAAAGTCAGAAAATGTTGAATTAGGTACTTTTAAAAGTCCAGAAGAAGCATATGTTGAAACTCAAAAAGCATTGTTTATGGTTTCAGAACAAGTAAATCTGGGTATGAAAAGTGTTTCTCATTTAAAAGAATATGAAAAAACAAAAAAATCAATATTTAAAAACTAAAATTATGAAAAATGTAGTCGTAGCTATTGCCTTATTTTTGGCATCAACTGTATCATTTGCTCAAGGGGCTTTTGATAAATTTGAAGATAAAGAGGGGGTAACATCTGTTGTAGTGAATAAAAAGATGTTTGAAATGATGAGTAAAGTTAAAGTAAATACTAACGATAAAGACACGCAACAGTATTTAAATTTACTTAAGAAATTAGAGAATTTAAAAGTGTTTACTACGAGTAGTGCAAAGGTGGGTTCAGAGATGAAATCATCGGTGAATAGCTATTTAAAATCAAATCCGTTAGAAGAGTTAATGCGAGTTAACAACGAAGGTAAAAATGTGAAAATTTATGTAAAATCAGGCGCTAATGAAAAAATAGTAAAAGAACTTTTAATGTTTATTGAAGGCGCAAACATGAAAGATGCCAATACAATCGTTTTATCGTTAACCGGAAATTTTAGTTTAGATGAGATTTCAATGTTGACTGAAAAAATGAGTTTGCCTGGAGGCGATGATTTAAAAAAAGCTTCAAAAAGATAAAAGATGTATAAACTAGTAATTATTCTAATTACACTACTTTTTGTTTGTAGTTGCGAGACCAAGCCTACCTTACAAAAGTATTATGTGAAAAATACAGAGTCAGCAGATTTTGTATCAATAGATCTAGCACCAAGTATTATTAATACGGGTAAAATTAAATTGACTAGTGAAGAGAAAGCAGCTTTACAATCGTTTAATAAAATGAATATTTTAGCCTTTAAATCTGATTTAACTCAGCTAGAAAAATATAATAAAGAAATTAGCGAAGTAAAATCGATATTGAAAGATGGTAGTTATCAACAATTAATGAAAGTTGGTTCAGGTAATGACGGAGCTGCTGTTTATTTTGTTGGTGAGGAAGAACACATCGATGAATTTGTTGTTATGGCAAATAAAAAAGAAAATGGTTTTGCAGTTGTTAGAGTTTTAGGAAAAGATATGAATCCAACTCACATTTTAAATATGCTGAGTTTACTCCAAAAAACAGATATGAATCTTGAACAGCTTAAACCGCTGCAAGAGTTAGTAAAGCAATAAAAAATCCCGCTGATGCGGGATTTTTTATTGCTTATAATATTTCAAAGGAACAATTAACATTCCGAAACATTCTCCCTTTTCTTTGCCAATGTGTTTGTGGTGCATTTTATGCGCTCTTCTTACCGCTCTTGCATATCTATTATCGGCGTTTCTAAATAATTTAAATCGTTGATGAATAAAGATGTCATGAACAAAGAAATAGGCAATTCCATAGGCTAATATTCCTAATCCAATGGCTAATCCAAATTCAAAAATTTCATATTTCCAAAGTAAAAAACAGCTAATACTTACTACTGCATAGAAAATAAAAAAGGCATCATTTCTCTCAAACCAAGAATCATGGTCTTTTTTATGATGGTCAGCATGCAAAACCCACAAAAAACCATGCATGATATATTTATGACTAAACCAAGCCATGAATTCCATAGTAAAAAATGTTGTAAAAAAAATCAAAATATGTAACCACATAATATATTAAATTTCAATAATTAATTTTATATAAACCTGCTGAAACGAAGTTCAACAGAACAAAACACTCATCAAATAATATTTAATCTATATTTGACATAACAACGTGCGAGTAATTCTACTTTCTGATAATCAGAAACGCGTATACGAGTATTTTTAATCTCTAAAGATGGTGTTTTTTGAAGCTTTTTCAATAATTTTTTGTAATATCTGAAAGCAGTGTAAACCCCAAATTTAGCTTCTATTGGTAATTTTTTTATACCTTCAAAACCCGCATCAAAATCGGCTTCAATTTCAGCAATAATTTGTTGTTTTGACGCTTCGTCTAATTGAGATAAATCGGTATTTGGAAAATAGGTTCTGCTTAAATCTTCAAAATCAGCTTTTAAATCTCTCAAAAAATTCACTTTTTGAAAAGCCGATCCTAATCGCATTGCACTATGTTTTAATTCTTCGTATTTTTCAATATCGCCATTTACAAAAACTTTCAAACACATTAATCCTACTACATCGGCAGAGCCATAAATATATTCATTGTATTCTTCTACAGTAGTATATTTTGTTTTGTAAAGGTCTAACTTCATACTTTTCATAAATGCACCAATTAATTCATTTGGAATATTGTATTTATGAACGGTATGTTGAAATGAGTTTAAAATTGGATTTATACTAATTTTTTGTGAAAGCGCCAAGGCTAAATCATTTTCAAATTGAGCAAATAAAATTTCTTTATCATAATCATGAAAAGTATCTACAATTTCGTCAGCAAATCTTACAAATCCATAGATATTATAGATGTCCTGACGGATGCTAGGTGCTAACATTTTCACAGCAGAGGAAAATGAAGTACTATATGCTTTTGTAACTTTTACACTACAATCAAAGGAAACATTATCAAAAATTGATTTCATACTATTGATACTTTTCTATTAAATCGGAAACTAATTTACCTGAAATTAAAGCAGGAGGGACTCCGGGTCCTGGAACAGTTAATTGGCCTGTAAAATATAAGTTTTGCACTTTTTTACTTCTCAATTTAGGTCTTAAAAAAGCAGTTTGCAACAGTGTGTTAGCCATACCGTATGCATTCCCTTTGTACGAATTATAGTCTTTTACAAAATCATTTACGCAAAATGATTCTTTAAAGATAATATTATTTTTCACATTTTGATTTGTTAGGAGTTCAAAGCGTGTAATTATTTTTTCAAAATATAATTCTCTAAGGGCAGGAGTGTCTTTTAATCCAGGTGCAATAGGAATTAAGAAAATTCCTGCTTCTTTACCTTCCGGCGCACTATTTTCGTCTGTTTTTGAAGGAAAACTAGCATAAAAAAGCGGTTCTTCTGGCCATTTTGGATTATCATAAATTGCTTTTGCATGTACATCAAAATCAACGTCAAAAAACAATGAATGGTGTTCTACGTTTTCAATTTTTTTGTCAAACCCAACATAAAAAAGTAGTGATGAAGGTGCAAATGTTTTTTTGCTCCAATATTTTTCAGAATATTGACGATAATTTTCATCTAATAGGGTTTCTGAATGATGATAATCAGCTCCACTAAGTACAATATCTGATTGAATGGTTTTATTATTGACTACTAAGCCAGTTGCTTTGCCATTTACAACATTAATTTTTTCAGTAGTTGCATTGGTATGAATTGTTACTCCAAGTTCTTTAGCAAGCTTTTCCATGGCTAAAATAACTGAATACATTCCGTTTTTTGGATGCCATGTTCCTAAGCCAAAATCGGCAAAATTCATGAAACTATAAAATGAAGGAGTATCACTTGGTTTAGCCCCAAGAAATAAAACGGGAAATTCTAATATCTGTACAAGTTTTGTGTTTTTAAATTTTTTTCTAACGTCTTTTGAAATGGTGCTGAAAAACTGATTGACTTTTTTTGCCGTTTCAAGCGTTACTAATTCTAGTGGTGATTCACCGGGTCTATATACTAAATCTTTAATGGCAATGTTGTAATTACTTTGCGCTTCAGCCATGAATTGTTCTAGCTTTTTACCGCTTCCTTTTTCAATAGATTCGAAAGTAGAAACAATTTCAGGTAAATTATCGGCTATAGTAACAAAATCAAGTTGCCCAAAGTAAACCTGATATGCAGGCGATAATTTTATTAACTCATAATAGTCCGAAGGTTTCTTGTTAAAATCGGCAAAAAAGCGCTCAAAAACATCGGGCATCCAATACCATGTTGGGCCAATATCAAAAGTAAAACCTTCTTTTTTTAATTGACGAGCTCTTCCACCTATGGTTTCATTCTTTTCATAAATAGTTACTTCATTTCCTGCTTTTGCTAAATAACAAGCGGCTGCTAATGAAGAAAATCCTGAACCAATAATAGCAATTTTATTTCGCACTTTATGTAATTTTGTTTAACAAAAATAGTAAAAAAATTAAACAAATCAAATTATTATAAATAAGATGTGGTTAGCTCTTCGATACTGTTATATATGTGAATGTTTTTGTACTTATTTTTATCTTTAATTTCGGCGGTCATTCTGCCTAATAAAAGCATTTCGTTGTCAGAATTTTTTATTAATTTTTCGTGCATTTCGTCGATATAATCTTCAAGAATTTCTTGGTTTGGTTCTACCGTAAAGTAACTTACAAACGTTATTTTTTCAAAAGCACTTTTTAGATCGAGTAAACTATCAATAGGAATACTTTCACCAAGATAAATAGTTTGGTAACCATTTAATAAAATTTCATAGTTTAGGTACATGATACCTAATTCATGAATTTCATTTGAAGGCAAGAATAAAACAAAAACTTTATCATCCTTTGTAGGAGTTAGGGTTTGTACTTTCTCTGTATTAATTAATAGTTTTTGTTTGATAAGGTAAGTTATAAAATGTTCATGAGCCGGACTTATAGTATCGGTTTGCCATAAGTAACCTAATTCTTGCATTAGAGGAATAAAAACAGAATAAAAAACTTCTTTAAATGATTTTTCACTCAGTAATTTATTATATGTATTGAAAAACAATGTTTGATCAAAGTTCATCATTGCAATTTTAAAAGTACTTATAGCATGATTTTTTGCACTTTTTTCAGAAATTATATCGTTAGCAAGTTTGTTAAATTCGTCTGAAGAAAGTGTAGAAATTTTCGAAATTTTATACCCATAATTATGAAGCAATACAATGCTTAATAGCTTTTGTAAGTTTTTAATGTCATAAAAGCGGATGTTAGTTTCAGAACGCATAGGTTCTAAAATATTATATCTTTTTTCCCAAATTCGAATGGTATGTGCTTTAATACCCGATAGATTTTCTAAATCTTTGATACTAAATACATTTTTTACATTATTCATTGAAGTTATTTTTGTTGAACAAATGTAGTAAAAAAATGAACAAAAAAAAGAAATGTAAAAAAAATGAGTGAAAATGTACTGTAAAGTACTAAATGGAAGTGACCATGGAGGGATTTGAACCCTCACGCCCTTACGAGCACCACCCCCTCAAGATGGCGAGTCTACCGTTTCTCCACATGGCCTAAAAAAGTAAAGACGTTGCACTGCAACGTCTTTACTTTTGTGACCTGGCTGGGATTCGAACCCAGGACCCCATCATTAAAAGTGATGTGCTCTACCAGCTGAGCTACCAAGTCGGTGCGTTCAAGATGTGTTTTAGTAGTGACCTGGCTGGGATTCGAACCCAGGACCCCATCATTAAAAGTGATGTGCTCTACCAGCTGAGCTACCAAGTCAATATTTTCTTGAATGCGGGTGCAAATATAGTAACATAAATTCGTTTTTCAATAGGTTTTTATTATAAATTTGTCTTTTTTTAGAATTAATTTTTTAACTCCCTAATTTATAAGGGATTATTTATATCATGAAAGTAGTTTTAGTAGGATATATGGGCAGCGGAAAGTCTTCAGTTGGAAAACTATTGGGATTACAATTAGGAATTCCCTTTTATGATTTAGATGCAGTTATTGAAGATATTGAACAATTATCAATATCTGATTTGTTTGAAAAAAAAGGCGAACTCTATTTTAGAAAATCAGAAAATAAAATACTAAAGCAAATTCTACATAAAGACGAATCTATTGTTTTAAGTCTTGGTGGAGGAACACCATGTTACTATAATAATCATGAATTATTACTGCAAGATGGAGTAGTTTCGTTTTATTTAAAGGCAACTTCGGCTAAACTTGTAGAAAGACTTCAAGTTGAAAAAGAATCCCGACCATTAGTAGCATCATTAAACAAAGACGAATTGCTAGATTTTGTAAATAAGCATTTATTTGATCGTTCTTATTATTATCATCAAGTAAATCATGTAGTTGCTATTGATGAAAAGTCGGTTGATCAATTAGTTGATGAAATTGTGCAACAATTAAGATAGATAAGCATAAGATTCATTTTCATCAAAAACAACGTGAATGTGCTCTTGTAATGAGGTTGATAGAGATATCCCTTTAAAATCTGCTTTTACAGGGTATTTTTTATGGTTTCGGTCTACTAAAACAGCGGTTTTAAATTTGCTGAGCGATACTTCTAAAAAATGTTTAACACCATAAATTAAAGTAGTTCCCGAATTTAATACATCATCGATTAATACCAATCCTTTGTTTTCATATTCTTCCTTTGAAATGGAAGTTAGGATGGCATCTTTTGGGTTTTGTTTGTTAATTTTAACTTCACAAAGCGTCACTTTAAGATCTGAAATTTGGGTCAACTCATGTGCTATTTTTTGTGCAAAAATATAGCCATTTGAAGCAATTCCTGCTAAAATTACTTCACTTTCATTACTAAATGTTTCGTAAATTTGATACGCTATTCTTTTTGTTTTGTGACTTATTTCAGTATCAGTTAAAATAATATTTTTCATGAGAAGTGTTATTTTTTTTCAAAGATAAAAAAGAGTTCTTTATTTTGTCTAGGTTTTATTGAATTATGTGCTCTTTCAATGATTTTTATTGTAAATTTTTCAGAAAATAGAGCTAGATATTCGTCTTTTGAGCCTCCATAAGGCGGACCTTCTTGTGTTAGTGGAAAGTCAAATAATAAACCTGCAATTTTTCCTTTCGGATTCAGTATTTCATTCATTTTAGTTGCATAATCAGCTCTCATTTCGGGTGAAATGGCACAAAAAAATGTTTGTTCTAACACCAAATCAAATTTTTCATTCAAGGTAAAAAAATCTTGATGTAATAGATTTGAAGTCATTGCCGGATTTCTTTTAGCAATATTATTTAAGGGTGAAATAGCAATATCTACTACAAATACATTACTAAATCCTTTACTGATTAGATAATCAAATTCATATCCATTTCCTGCTCCAGGAACTAAAATGCGGCATTTTTTGTCAGTTAATTGATCAATATATTCTTTCAGCGGCGTTGATATTGAGCCTATATCCCAACCTGTTTCATTTTTTTGGTAGCGCTCTTCCCAATAATTCATAGTTCTTCTACATTTTCGTTTTCAAAATCATCGCTAATAAAATCATCAATATCCCTGCGTTCTTTTTTTGTAGGTCTCCCAGTACCATTTGCTCTGTAATGTTCTTTAGAGAGTTTCATTAGTGCAATATGTTCAAACGCTTCTGCAGGAGTTTCATCTTTACGATAAAGGTCAACAAGTTTTGCTCCTAATCGATTCAACGGAATATCTAACACGGTTAATTTATAATTAATTTGATCTTTTCGAAGTGTAATTTTATCCATAGGAAATACTTCTCTAGAGGGCTTAGCGACTTGCCCATTAACGGTAATATGTCCTTTTTTAGAAGCTTCTGTTGCAATACTTCGGGTTTTGTAATAGCGTATGCACCATAAATATTTGTCAATTCTCATATTTAAATCAAAAATCCGTGTTAATATTTCTACAAAAATAAATGAAAATTGTATCTTGCGCCCTATAAAAAAATAGAATAATGAAAACCCTTGTTAAATTAGTATTAGTAATCGTTTTTACGAGCAGTATTTTTTCGTGTCAGGAAGCTGATAATGTATCGGCTCCACCTGCTAGACCTTATGCTGAAGTGTATCCTGAAGATTTGGCTAAAATTGAAGCTTTTTTAAATACTCATTATGTGACAGTTGATGCCGATTATAACACGACTTTTACTCAAATACCTGCAGGAGGAACTCAAACTCCAATATCTCAAATGTCAAATTTAGAGCATGTTGAAAGAAACTTTCACGACATTACTTATAAAATATATTATTTAAAATTGCGTGAAGGAACTGGCGAAAGTCCAACTCGAGTAGATTCTTCATTTGTAGCTTACAAAGGAAATACATTTACAAAAACGACCACTAATAATATAGATACTTACACACAAAATGTATTTGATCAATCTGATTCACCAGTATGGTTTACATTAGAAGATGTTATTAAAGGTTGGGGAGAAATCATTCCATTATTCAAAACGGGAACTCATACTGTTAATACAGATGGTACGGTTTCATTCCAAAACTATGGGGCAGGAGTTATGTTTTTACCTTCTGGATTAGGTTATTTTAATACTGCAACAGGAAATATTGCATCTTATTCTCCTTTGATATTTAATTTTAAATTGTACAACCAGCGATATAGAGATCACGATAGAGATCAAATACCTTCTAGAATAGAATATGGAGCAAATTTTAATGCAACTGCTTTAGATACTGATGGTGATAAATTGCCAAATTATCTCGATGTAGATGATGATGCAGATGGCGTTTTAACTAAAGTTGAAATAGCCTTTACCTATATGGATGGGACTACTCAAAAAACAAAATATTATCCTTATGATGGTGCCGCAGTAGATAATCCTGCAACGCCTTATGATGATCGAAAAGGAATTCCTAGTTGTTCAAATGATTATACTCTTTCAACTAGAGTAAGAAAGCATTTAGATAAAAATTGTCGTTAATAGTTTTTGAAGAAATACAAAAATCCCAATCAAACGATTGGGATTTTTTTTGGAATATTGTCAATAAAAGGATACTTAAAAAAAATTAAAATCCTTCAATATCTCCTGATCCAGCAATAGATTTTTCTATTGTTTCAGGTTTACCTTTGTATTTAACGCTACCACTTCCAGCTACACCTGCAGTAAGTTTTTGTGTACAGTTTACTTTAATATCTCCAGAACCCGCCACATCTGCTGTTGCGTTTTCAACCACTAATTTAGAACAATCTAAATCACCCGATCCGGCCACCGATGCTTTTAAATCAGTTGATGTTCCAGAAAGTACGATATCACCAGAACCAGCAACTGAAGTTGTTGTTTTTGTAGTTTTCAAGTCTAAAATTGCATCTCCTGAACCCGTTAAATGCACGTTAAAATTATCAGCAACAATAGTGTTTTTAGTTGTAATATCTCCCGAACCTGTAAAATGGATCGTATTGATACTTTCAAAAGGTACTTCGATTGTAATTTTAGATTTATAGGAGTAATTTTTTTTCTTCTCAAAGTAAATTTTTAGTTCGTTGTTTTCAACTTCAGTCACAACATGTGAAATAATATTTTCATCTCCAGTTATCGAAATGTTACCTTCTTTTCCGGCTACTAATGTAACTTGGAAAGAACCGCTAACGGCAATTTGGTCATATTCAGGGGTAGAACGATTGCTCGTAATTTGGTTTCCCGATTCTCTAATTTTTTCTTGTTTCCAGTTTTGTGCTTCACAAAATGAAAAGCTAATAAGTGCTACTGCAAGGGCAATTTTTGTCATAATTTATTGATTTAGTAATTGAATATTTCCATAATTGGTTGTAATTGAAACCTTCGCTTTTCCAGAAGAAATATGATATCCAGTGAAGATTTTGGTATTATTTTTTTCGTATTTATCGGTATACTTTAATCGCATTCCTAAATTTTCTTTAAAAGTGCCATATTTCATATTTAATTTTAAATCAAATGCAAAATCGGGACCCAACGTAATTTTTGAATTTGAATAATTTCCATTGATATCAATTAAATCGGTTTTACTATTTGTGTCCAATTGAATATCACTGTAGTTTGAATTTATGGCCGCAGAATGATCAACTGTACCTAATTTTATGGTGAGATAATTGCCACTTATCGTAGTTTTTGATACCGTTGAGCCTTTGATTTTTGTGTAATTTGAAGAAACCTGTAGCGAATTTAAAGTCTGATAATTAATGGTATTATAATTTCCGCTTACGTTTATTTGTTCGCCATTAGTAATATCAATTTCCGAATACTGAGAATTCAATTGTAGTTTTTCGATGCTTGCAATACTCGAATTTTGGGAATACGCCATAGTAATACGATTGGTCTTTCCATTAATTTGACCTAAAAACAAGCTTCCATATTTACTATCAACGTCTAAGTTTCCATTCAATTTATCAATCGAAATGTTTCCATATTTGTTGGTTAAATCTACCGATGCATTTCTTGGAATTTTAACAATATAATTTATTTCATAACTCAAATTTGAATTTCCGCGCCAATTTGTTCCGTTTAATTCAGTAATTGCCATTACTCGTGAAGATGTATTGTTGAAATTTACGTCAATATCCTCCAGTCGTTCAATTACTTTTTTTTCTGAATTTCCAGAAACTTTAATTTGAACTTGAATCGAAATTTTATTTTCGTCCCACAAATAGACATTTATGTTTCCATAGGAATTAGATACAGCCAATGTTGATTCAGAATTAACCGAAAATACCTTCGTAATATTTTTTTCTTTCGTAAAATCTTTATCGCCATTGAAAGCTTTTCCGGCTATAGGGAGTAAAATTAAAATAATAAGAAATTTATGCATTGTTTTCATTGGACTGAGAATTTAGTTGTTCTACTTGTTCTAATACTTGTTTTATAAAGGAAATTCGGGTTTGCATATTGGTAATCATTGCAAAAACAATTTGTTTATTTTCACCATTTTTACGAATTTCTATTTTTAAGGATTCATAATCTTTTTCTAGCCGTTCCATTTCTAGTAAAGCATCTTCAATCATCATTTTAGTTGCCGGATTTTCAAGTTTTTTCAAATTTGAAACCTCTGCTGTAAGTATCGACGAAAAATAATCGTGTGTTTCTTGTACTTGTGGCGAAAAAACTACTTCTTTTTCTTGCGGAAGACTTGAGAAATATAAAATACTAATTCCTAATAAGAAGGAAGCAGCAATACCAATTGCAGTCCAATAGTTTTTTTTCTTTTTCGGTTTAAAAGCGTTAAGTTTTTCCGAAAATCGCTTTTCATGTCCTGCTGATGGTTCTTCAATATCCCAATTATGGTTATTAAAAATAGCTTCTAAATTATGATTTGACATATTCGGTGTATTTTTTTCTTAAACTTGTTTTTGCTCTGCTCATGGTTGTTCTACAATTTTCATTGGATATCGATAAAATAGTTGCAATTTCTTCTAAATCATATCCTTCTATAAAAAATAAAGTCAAGATTAGTTTATAATTTGGCTTAAGTTCTTGCATTATTTTTAAAATATGATTGGCTTTTAGTTCATTCCAAGACCCTATTTCAAAAGTTTCCTCAATTTCTTCACTTAAATGTTCAGATATAGTTTCAAAAGGATATTTATTTATTTTTTTTAATTCATTGATACTATTGTGAATCACTATTTTTTTCAACCAAGCACCAAAAGTTACTTTTCCGCTAAATGAATCTAACTTTATAAAGGCTTTTAAGAAACTATCTTGCATAATTTCTTCTGCAATTTCAGTTTGATTAACAATTCTAAAAGCTACATTGTACATTGATTTACAATATAATTGGTACACTGTAAATTGGGCTTTTTGATTGCCTTCTCTACATTGCTGTAATAAAAATGATATGTCTAAATTTTTATTTCCCAATTGTTGTTGTTTGCAAATGTCTCTTCTTCTAAAGACAATATTAATTTTGAATTGTTACAGTTTTATTTAAATTTTGAAGATAAAAAAAATCCGAATCAATTTCGGATTTTTATTCTATATAGTTGTTGAGCTTAATTACGATTTAAAATATGAAAAATCGTGATTGTTTTCTAGTTTTAATAAAGTTTCATAAATCAACTGAATTACATGCTCTACATCTTGTCGGTGAACCATTTCAACCGTTGTATGCATATAGCGTAATGGTAGGGAAATCAATGCTGAAGCCACACCGCCATTGCTATAAGCAAACGCATCAGTGTCGGTTCCAGTAACGCGAGAAGTTGCATGACGTTGAAACGGAATTTTATTTGCTTCTGCAGTATCTACAATAAGTTCTCTTAAAATATTTTGTGTAGCTGGCGCATAAGCAATCACAGGGCCATTACCCATTTTTAAATCACCTTCAATTTTTTTATCAATCATCGGTGTGGTTGTGTCGTGGCAAACATCGGTTACGATGGCAACGTTGGGTTTAATGCGCTGCGTAATCATTTCGGCGCCACGCAAACCAATTTCCTCTTGCACCGAATTCACGATGTATAATCCAAAAGGCAATTTCTTTTTGTTCTCCTTTAATAAACGAGCTACTTCAGCAATCATAAAGCCACCCATTCGGTTATCAATGGCTCTACAAACAAATTTATCGTTGTTTAATATTTCAAATTCATCTGGATAGGTAATAACACAGCCCACATGAATGCCTAATGCTTCCACTTCGGCTTTTGTCATACAGCCACAATCAATAAAAATGGTTTCAATTTTAGCCACTTCTTCTTTGCCACTTCTCCCTCGCGTATGAATCGCTGGCCAACCAAATACTCCTCTTACAATTCCTTTTTTGGTGTGAATATTCACGCGTTTAGACGGAGCAATTTGATGGTCCGATCCACCGTTTCTAATGACATAAATTAAACCATCATCAGTAATATAATTTACATACCACGAAATTTCATCAGCATGACCCTCAATGACTACTTTGAAAGGTGCATCCGGATTAATAACTCCCACAGCACTTCCGTAAGTATCAGTTATAAAGGTATCCACATAAGGTGTTAAGTAGTTCATCCAAATTTTTTGCCCTTCAGATTCATATCCAGTTGGTGAGGCATTATTTAAATAACGTTCTAAAAAAGCCATTGACGACTCATTTAATATAGATTTTGTGCTCATATATAAATATTTTTTTTGCTAAAATAGGAATAAGTCTTTAGAGTTACATATAATTTCAATAATTTTGGTTTACTTTTTGATATTTAATTAAAGTATCAAATTTTATATCGCTATGAACAAATTATTTTTATTCTTATTTTTCCTTTCAACTTCGGTTTTTTCTCAAACCGAACAAGATACTTTGAAAATGACAGCACTAGATTCGGCCATTGTTTTTTCTACCGAATTAAATGAAATCACCATCAATAAAGACAAAACCTATACAATAGGTGACGACAAAAAAGCGCTCTTAATCCTTAAACGAAGAATCTTTAGAGTGTATCCCTATGCAAAACTCACTGCCGAAAAGCTTACGCAGCTTAATGAGACAATGAATAAGCTAAAAACAACTAAGGAAAAGAAAAAATATTTCAAGATTGTAGAAAAGTACTTGGAGGAAGAATTCGAACCAAGATTAAAAAAATTATCCCGAAATGACGGAAAAATATTAGTCAAATTAATTCACCGTCAAACCGGAGAGTCAACATTTGATTTAATTAAGCATTACAAAAGCGGATGGAAAGCATTTTGGGCAAATTCAACCGCCAGAATGTTTAGTATTAATTTAAGAGCTACCTACAAACCCTACGATGAAATAGAAGATTATAACATTGAAGCCATTTTGTACACCGCCTTTAGACAAGGACAACTTTCAAGACAAGAAGCATCAACACCTATTAATATAGATAATTTAAACAACCACTGGAAAAATAAATAAATCCAATCCGATTATTTTTTTTTGCAGCACGCATTCAGTCTTCCATAAGACTACTTGTCCCGCTGTGCACTATATCTTTTATAAACCTTTCAGGATTTATAAAAGGATGCCGTTTCCATCGGGGCTAGATAAGACGTTTTGTG